>NZ_CP120683.1:2700000-3000000 GCF_030506325.1 Tunicatimonas pelagia
TTAACCGGATAATTAATCAATCTGCTAAACCTAATGAAGTGGTATTCAGTATGTAAGTAGGGAAGCTATCACAATACTTTTGTAAAGAATTTTGACGTAAACTATTTTTTATTCGTGAAATTATCCAAAGAAATTAAAGTCTCTCTGTTGGCCATCGTAGCGGCGGTCATCCTTTTTCTCGGAGTGCGATTCTTAAAAGGAACCGAAGTATTCTCTCGCTTCAACACCTACTACGTAGTTTACGATAATATTGAAGGGCTCACCACCTCTAACCCGGTAATGATTAACGGCTACAAAGTGGGGCAGGTAATGAAAATAGAGCTCGAGCAAAACCGGGGAAACAGCTTGCTGGTAACAATGAACATCGACGAGAAAATACTGCTGGGCGAAGGAGCCACTACATCGTTGGTCTCCAGCGATTTACTGGGAAGCAAAGCACTGTATCTGAAAGTGGGCGACATTAGCCAACCCATCGACGACGGCGATACTTTACGCTCCAATGTAGAATTGGGAATTGTAGAGCGAGTGCAGGCGCAAGCTCTCCCAATTACTGAAAAACTAGATTCTACTCTGGCTCGCGTTAATCAGATTCTGGGAGCTAACGATCAGTCGGATATGTCCAATATTATTGGCACGCTGGTAGGAGATACCACATCAGTCTCAGCCGCTGTGAATAACCTGGAAGGTACTACCCGAAGTATAAACGACATTCTTCAGCAAAATGAGCGTGGTTTAAACGCTACCATCGCCAATTTAGAATTACTTACCCGACAGCTAAGCGATCCAGAAAACGGAGTTGGCCCACTGTTAGCTAAACTCAATCAAAAAGTAGATAGCCTTCAGATACAATCTACGATAGAGGAATTTGAAGCGATTGCTCAAACCCTCAATCAGATTACTACCAAAATGAACGAAGGCGAAGGCTCAATGGGTAAATTGCTCAACGATGATTCGCTCTACACGAATTTGAATAGTACTGCCCGAGATTTAGACTTATTGCTCGTCGATTTTAGGGAAAACCCAAAACGCTACGTACACTTTTCGGTATTTGGGGGCGGCAAAGATAAGGACAAGAAGAAGGATGGCAATGAATAACTGCGCCAATCATCCCTTTCTCTAATATTTCTGATTTCTAGCTTAGAGAATAATTGGCAGTTTGCGTATCTTTAGAGAATTTCCCTGAAGAAAAAGATGCCTATGAAAGACCGGGAACTTAAAGCACTAGTAGCCCTGCTAGACGACGAAGATTACGAGGTGCTTACCCATGTAGAAGAACGTATTATCTCTTACGGTAACCCCATTATTCCTTTTCTTGAGCAAGAGTGGGAAAAAAACTTTAATCCTAATGTACAACGGCGACTAGAAGATCTTATTCATACGCTTCAGTTTGAGTCGCTGAAAGCTCGCTTAGGTAAGTGGTACAGTAGTGCCGAGCAAGATCTGACGGAAGGCATGTGGATTATTGCCACGTATCAGTACCCTGACCTATCGCTGGAAAGTATTCAAGAGAGCCTTCAGCACATTTATTACGATAGCTGGCTGGAGTTCAAAACTGATGCACATCCCTACGATCAGGTACGTATCTTGAATAGTGTTCTCTTTAACAAATTAAAATTTCGCGCGAATAATAAACATTTCCACTCTCCGGCCAACTCTATGATTAACCGGGTATTGGAAACCAAGAAGGGTAATCCTATCTCGCTCTGCGTAGTCTACATGCTCGTGGCTCAGCGTCTTAAAATGCCGATATACGGGGTAAATCTGCCTAGCCTATTTATTCTAACCTATAAGCAAGACGATCTGCAATTTTACATTAATGCTTTTAGCCGAGGGCTCGTTTTTAAGGAGCAAGACATTGATAATTATATTAAACAACTGAAGCTATCGCCCGAAGATATGTTTTACCAGCCTTGCCAGAATATCGATATCATTCGGCGAATGTTGCGTAATCTAACTGTTTCGTTTGAGAAATTAGACGAGTTTGAAAAGGCCGACGAAGTAAAGCAGCTCCTGGAGATTGTATCGGATGGCGATATTCTCGTCTTATAATTTCATTGTTTGCTGGTTCACTGCTTTTGCCCACTCACAAAAGCGTTCATACTGCTCCTGATATACTGAGCGAAGTGCTGAATTTGGAGTAAACTCTTGTTCTTTCTCGGTATTTCTCCCCACTTCTTCTAAAGAATTTACTAATTCTAATGCGTAGCTTCCTAGCATAATCGCTCCTTCGGCTACTCCGTGGTGGCTTTCGGCCACGTACACTGGTTTGTCAAACACATCGGCAATGAGTTGTACCATAAAATCCGAACGGGTTACGCCCCCGTCCGCCCAAATAGCATCGAAGCTTCCGGCAGCATCTTCCAACCCCTGACCAATACTGTACATATTGTACACTACGCCCTCTAGGGCGGCTCGGGCAAAATAATCTACCGTATGATCGGAGTCTACTCCAAAGTATCCGCCCTGGATACGCTCATTCCAGAAGGGTGCTCGCTCTCCGTGAAAATACGGTAGACAAACTAATGTATCGGCTCCGGGTTCAACTTGAGCTGCTTTCGTCAGTACTTCCTCATAAGAACATTTGCCGTGATATAAATTCTGGTGAAGCCAATTGAGAATAATCCCCCCGTTGTTGGTGGGCCCACCCAATACATGATAATCTTCGGTAAGCAGATAATTAAATATCCGCATCTGCTCATCAGGCAAAGCCTTCTGCGAAATTAGCCGAATAGCTCCGCTCGTACCCAACGATAGTGTGGCTTCCTTAGGATTCAGCCCGCTGGCGTACAGATTTGCCAAACAACCATCGCTCGCCCCAACTACTACTGGCGTATCTTTGGGCAAATCAGTTTCTTCAACGATTTTACTGTCAAACCCTTGCAATATGTAGGTGGTGGGCACCGGTTGAGATAACTGCTGAGCGTCAATACTTGCAAAAGCTAAAGCATCTTTATTCCAACCCAGTGTTTCCTGATTGAATAGTCCGGTAGCAGTCGCCATAGAATAATCCACCACGTATTCGCCAAACCACTGATAAAGTAGCCACTCTTTAAATGACAGAAATTTGTAGGCTTGCCTGAAAATCTCCGGTTGATGGTCACGTAGCCAGGCAATTTTGCAAAGGGGCAACATAGCGTGAATTGGCGCACCGCCTTTTTGGTAAATAGCATTACCTAAATCAGTACCGCGAAGCTCTTCTGCGTACTTTTGGCTGCGAGTATCTGCCCAAGTGAGCATGGGAGTAATTGGGTTCCCATCTTCATCTACAGCTAGTAAACTGTGCATCGCTGTGCTAAAGCTTACTCCGGTTATTGGTTGGTTCAGTTGGCTAATAACTGCTTTTACCGTCTGGTGTACTGCTTCCAGTATTTCTTGCGGATTCTGTTCTCGGTAGCCATCCTGAGGCTGATGTAAGGAATAAGAAGCATCTTCGGCGCAAATATTTTTTCCTTCGATATCAGCGGCCAGCACCTTTACGCTAGTAGTGCCTACATCAATACCGAGCATAATAGGTACCAGGCTCATAGATTAAAAAATTAGGTTTTATTTTCAGGCGTGAAGAACGCCTTCCATTTCTAGCGAAGCTATATACTGAAAATTTTCATCAGTCACGCTCTCGGGCATAAAGATAAACTTCTTATCGTACACTTTCTTCTCAATGTAGTAGCTAACCCAAAACTGATTGACAAAAGCGAATAGTTCAGGATTAATTAACTCAACCTTAGCCACACTGTTCGGGGCCACACTATCTAAATAATGCCGCAGTACTGATGTTTTCTGTTCCTTCTTCTTGCTGTAACCCGAGGAATTGATCAGTACATTCTCCAGCGTAAAATCATTCTCATTGATCAGGTACACATGGAATTCGTACTCACCTGACACTTCATTTTTCTGACGGCTAATCGCCATCCGTACTCCTTCTACCTTCGGAAAATCAATATCTTTTTTCATAAAACCAGCTTTGCTTGTTCATTCTTAGTATCGTTCAACCATCATTCGTGAGCTGTACGTTTCAAACTCTCAAAAGAATATTCCATCGTACCAATCCCCTAAAATACCTTAGCCTCCTTTTGGATGGTAGTGTTTGTTGTGTAGTGGCGTCTTTCACCTATTTTGAATGAACTCCACCTCCATCTTTTAACTTCAGCCACCTGTAAGCTTAATTTCTCTAGATTTATGTCTGCTTTCAATATATAATAATCATCAAATCCTCTGTTAAAGTTTACAGTAAAAACTGGTCTTATAGTACTCAGATCTGCCTTGTAACCAATTTCTTCAAACAACTCTCTTTCTGCCGCTTGATTACTGGTTTCGCCAGCATGGGCACTCCCACCCACAGTCAAATCCCACATATTTTCCCATCCTTCTTTAAAAGGTTGTCTTTGTTGTATCAGTAATTGATTATTTGAATTGATGATGCAGACGTGGATGACTAAGTGAAACTCATTTGGATTGAATATTTTTCCTCGCTTGACTACTTTACCAGTTCTAATCCTATGTTGATCATATAAATCCCATTCTTCCATTAGCTAATTTTTTCTAAGGGTCTTAACATGATGTCGGAATAGGATCCATCTCAAACAAACTCGCCAAATGCTTCAACAATCGGGCACTTACTTCTTCCATATTATGGGGCTTGCCTAACTCCTGAGCTAGTGAGGTGACGGCCTTACCTTCTATTCCGCAGGGGATGATATAATCAAAGTATTGTAAGTCGGTATTTATATTGAGGGCAAAACCGTGCATGGTTACCCAACGGCTGGCTTTTACTCCCATCGCACAGATTTTACGGGGATTCTTCTGCTCCTCGTAATCGATCCATACTCCGGTAAGTCCAGCAATGCGCCCACCGTCTATGCCATAATCCGCCAAGGTGAGAATAATCGCCTCTTCTAGCATTCGGAGGTAACGATGAATATCGGTGAAGAAGTTATCTAAATCTAAAACCGGGTAGCCCACTAGTTGCCCTGGTCCGTGAAAAGTAATATCACCGCCCCGATTAATCGGGTAGTACTGAACTCCTTTTTTAGCCAGCTCTTCGG
The DNA here is from genome assembly GCF_030506325.1 of Tunicatimonas pelagia. NCBI lineage: Bacteria > Pseudomonadati > Bacteroidota > Cytophagia > Cytophagales > Catalimonadaceae > Tunicatimonas > Tunicatimonas pelagia. The sequence continues at coordinate 2,705,043 of NZ_CP120683.1, forward strand.
ACGATAATAATAAGTTACTTTCTTTTCCGCTTTTACCTAGCGTATACACGGGCGGATGCTCGCAAAACAGCAAGTAGTTTTCAGTAGCCTTTGCTTGATCCGGTTGCTTACGATTCACAATTTTAGTCTGGATGATTTCCGCAAAAACCTCTTCCTGATAATCCCAGGCCTGGGCATAATCCACTAAGCCTAAATACTGAACATTTACTTGTTTGTTCTTTTCTAGCATCAGGAATAATTCGATGCAAATTTGCCTTCTCAGAGTCTTCTACAAATGACTATGGGGAGGTAGCAGGAGACAGCAAAATTTGCAATTTGTAATCTTCAATTATCATTCCGGTACATAGGATTCTAACAGCGTAAAGCCCTCCGACGTTACCAATTCTACGTGTTGAATGCTGGCGGGCAGTAGACAGGCCTCTCCTTTTTTAATTAGATAGCTCTTCCCATCACTGTAAATATCCGCTTCACCATCCACACAGACGTAGATTGTAAACGAATCCCGACCAGAATAATCTCGCGAAGTATTCTCGGTAAACTGCAAGCGGGAGGTGACGAAGTAAGGAGCTTGGACTATTTCTGTCACTTCATTTTCTTTAGCTTCGTAGCGGGTTTTGTATTCGTCGTATTCCTGGTAGTCAATCGCATCTAGGGCTTGCTCAATGTGCAGTTCGCGGGTATTACCCTTATCATCTCGCCGATCAAAGTCGTAGATACGATAGGTAACATCGGATGTTTGCTGAATCTCGGCTAGCAGGATTCCTTTGCCAATACTATGAACGCGTCCCGCCGGAAGGAAGAACACGTCACCCGCCTGAACATCCTCTTCGTTCAGAATACTCATTAGTTTCCCGTCTTCAAAAGCATCTAAGTATTTCTCTCGGCTCATAGGCTGATTGAAACCTACGGTGAGTTGAGCTTCTTCATCGGCTTGCATAATGTACCACATTTCAGTTTTTCCGAACGAATTATGCCGCTGCTGCGCTAGTTCATCGTCGGGATGCACCTGAATAGACAGATCGTCGTTGGCATCGATAAACTTGATAAGCAGCGGAAACTCATCACCGTATTTCTGATAAACCTGCTCACCCACTAGTTTTCCTTGGTAGGTCTTCAAAATCTCTTGCAGATTTTTGCCCGCTAAGGCTCCCTCCGCCACTTCGGACACATTACCAGTAACGCCGGAGATTTCCCAGGTTTCGCCACAGTTGGGTAGCGGGGTGAAATCTTTTCCCAGTACGGTTTTAATTTTCTCACCACCCCAGATTTTATCTTTATATATGGTGCGGAATTTCAGTGGATACAGTTCGGTCATACTTTTTTGTGGTTATAGTTCGGGGAAAATATCAGCAAAAGAGATGTTAAGTTCACGTAACTACTCTAATTTGTACTTATTCATAGTATACAATAACGTCTTCGGGTGGTTTTCGTTGGATATCGGGCACTTCGGCATCTTCCGTCGGGTAACCAACTGGGATGAGTAGAAATGGACGTTCGTTGGTGGGGCGGTTCAGTACTTTAGTGAGAAAACTCATGGGGCTAGGTGTGTGGGTCAGGGCGACTAAACCGGCGTGATGAATCGCCGTGAGCAAAAATCCGGTAGCAATGCCGACGGATTCGGTAACGTAGTAGTTATTTTTCTTCTCGCCTTCATACTCTTCGTAGGCTCGCTTACAAACCACAATCAGCCAGGGAGCAATTTCCAGAAAGGGTTTATGTTCATCAGTGCCAAAGGCTTTCAAATCGTCTAGCCAGGTATCAGACATCCGACCGTGGTAGTTGGTGTATTCTTCCTTCTCAGCCGCCTGGCGAATTTTAGCCTTTACTTCCGGGCTGGAAATAGCGCAAAATGTCCAGGGTTGTTTGTGCGCTCCTGAGGGAGCCGATGAGGCGGTCATAATAATATTCTGAATCACTTCCTTCGGTACAGGCTTATCCGAAAACATTCGCAGCGAACGGCGACGGTTCATAAACTGGTAGAATTCTTCTGCTCGTTGGAGTAATGCTTTTCCTTCGTAGGTAGGGTTTCGGTAGGGAATGAATGGTTTGTCTTCTGAGGTAGCCATATTGCTGACGGTTCTACATTACAAAGGTAACGGATTACTGCCGAAAGTGCAGTTTCATACCTTCGTGAGTTGCCACGAACTCAAGCTTTTCGTAGAACTTAATAGCGTCCGGACGCTTTTTATCCGTAGTTAGCTGCAATAGATGGGCACCTCGCTCTTTAGACCGATTAATCGCCCAGCGGAATAGCTATCGGGCAAAGGATCAGTAAAATCTTCGCGCTGACGGCCTAATTTATCATCAGCCAGCATGCTTACAATTTTTATTACGTCAGATCGAGTGGCTTCTCGGAACAACATAGTTGTACTAATTAACAAGTGAAAATGGATAGTTGATAAGTGGGTAGTAACAATTTAGCCATTTAACAATCAGCAATATACCAAAGATAAAAACTTCTAGATTCTACCAACACTACTATCTTTTGTGCTAGTTTCGCGGCTATGGCGGCTTATCAGTTACCGTGTAAACTATTCGTAACTCTCTTCTTCGGATGGCTACTGTTTAGCTGTCAATCTCCTACTGAGGTCTTAGAGCCAGCTAATATTGATACTCTCTCAGTTGGTTACACTTTATCACAGCAGTACTGCGGAAACTGTCATCAGTATCCCGAACCCGGTTTACTACCTAAACCTATCTGGCAAAAGTATGTATTGCCCCGCATGGGCTACCGTTCAGGAATTTATGAGCACGATAGTGTACGCCAATCTTTACTGGAAGCAGGCTTAGGTGGGGCAAGAGTAGATCAGGCTAGGATTTATCCTACTCAGCCTATTATTAATCAAGATCAGTGGCAGGCTATTCAGGATTATTATCTGGATCAAGCCCCTGATTCTTTATCAGTTGCTAAGCCGGAAATTTCGGTGGGTCTACCTGATTTTCGAGTGCAGATTCCCTCGTACCGCTTGTCACCGCCGAGCACCACAATGGTTAAAATTCATCGGCAGCAGTTGTTGGTAGGCGATGCCAACTCTAAAAGTCTGTACCAGTTTGATGATAATCTTAATTTGCAACGAGTGGCTCGAACCGGAGAGGGTGCGGTATACACCGAAGTGTCACCCGAGCAGTTTTTAATAACCGTCATGGGTTCATTCTCTCCTACCGATAATCCGCAGGGAAAAGTCATAACCCTGCCAAGGACAGGTGAAGGCGCGCCCTTTGTGCTGCTAGACAGTTTGCAACGCCCGGTACAAACCACGGTAGCTGATTTGGATCAAAACGGTTTGCCCGACTTGCTGACTTGTGAATTTGGGAAGTGGCTGGGTGGATTGTTTTACTACCAGCAGCAGCTCGATGGTAGTTTTCAAAAAGTTACCCTACGGCAACAGCCGGGAGCCATTGCAGCCTACGTGCAGGATATTAATCAGGATGGTAAGCCTGATGTGTTAGCCTTATTTGGGCAGGGCGACGAAGGTATCTTTGCCTACATCAATCAGGGTGAAGGGAAGTTTCGGGAAGAAACTATTTTGCAATTTCCGCCATCCTACGGTTCTAGCTCAATGCTGCTCATGGACATTGATAAAGATGGCGATAAGGATATTGTATACACAGCGGGCGACAACGCCGATTACCCTCCGATACTAAAACCCTACCACGGCATCTACTTCTTTAGTAATGATGGAAACTACCAGTTTAAGCAGTCCTGGTTTTATCCGCTTCCGGGAGCGTACCGGGCACTTCCGGCGGATTACGACCAGGATGGCGATTTAGATATAGCGGCAATCTCCTTTTTCCCCAACTATCAGTTAGCTCCAGAATCAGGATTTGTCTACTTACAAAATGAAGGTGAGATGAACTTTTCGGCTCACACTTTTACCGAAAGTACCTACGGACGTTGGCTAGTAGCCGACACTGGCGACCTGGACGGTGACGGAGACCTAGATATTGCACTTGGTTCTCTAGCGTTTGAGGTGGTGCCACCCAATGGCTTGCTAGCAAAGTGGGTTGAGCAAGGTATTCCGTTTGTGGTGCTGGAGAATCAGATTAAGGTCAAATAATGTAGGGCTTGTTACTCTTTCTTCTCCTACTAGAGCACGATTGCATCGCACGGGAGTACGTAGCTAAAAGAAGCCTGTTTGTGTAAAAAGATACAACCCTTTTTTCTTTAACACGTATTCTTATTTAGACATTTATCTAATTATCTAATGAAAAAATTATTTAAGGCTTTGGATGACCCCATCCGCCGGGAAATTCTAGAGATGTTAAAGGAGAAAGACTTAACTGCTGGAGAAATTGCCGAAGCGTTTCATATCAGCAAGCCTAGTATCTCGTATCATTTAGATTTACTCAAGCAGGCTGATCTGGTATTTCCTGATAAAAGAGGACAATACGTCCATTACTCTCTCAATACATCGGTACTAGATGAAGTCATAAGCTGGCTGATGGAGTTACACCAAAGCCCCAAACCAACCTCTAAAAAACAATCATCATGAAAACCCTAAATTTCCTCAAAAAAGACGGTCTAGCCCTATTATTCTTGTCGCTTCCTACTGCTCTTACCTTATTCTTCTGGAACCAATTGCCCGAACAGTTAACCACTCACTGGAATTTGGCAGGCAATGCCGATGACTATCAACCAAAATCTGTCTTTCTCCTCACTACACTAGGAACAAGCCTAATTACCTATTTGATTCTATTGGTAGTTCCCGTTATTGACCCTAAACCTAACGCCCAGCGAATCCGCAAGCCTCTCCGGTTTATCCGCCTGACAGTAATGGCTGTTTTGGCCATAATGATGAGCAGTATCGTACTGAAGGAGGTAGGATATACAATTGACATGATTTTCATCGGAAAAGTAGTTTCAATATTTTTATTCTTGGTGGTTGGCAACCTAATGGCTAAGTTTCCTCCCAACTATTTCGCCGGTATTCGCACTCCCTGGACGTTGGAGTATCCTGAAATATGGTGGCAGGTCCATCGATTTGGGGCAAAACTATGGGTAGCGGGTTCACTAATTTTACTGTTGTTCGTATTTCGCCTAGAAAATTTTGCGTACCTAATTCTGTTTTCAGCAATCACTTTGGTGCTTACGCTGGTTCCAGTAATTCACTCCTATGTGCTATACCGAAAAATGTACCAACCCAAATCTGCCGACAGCGACTAGAGCCTTTTTCTTGTAAACCTGTTGTCATTCTTCCCCACTATTGGGGAAACAAGTTAGATGTATCGTGATGTTGCTCACTAATATCCGATGAAATCGCCATTTTTCTCGAAGGCATTTTTTTTGGACACGCTAGTTCTGATAAACATTAACATTATGAGAATACAGCGATATATATCTTACCTATTGATTGTAGCTACTAGCTTTTGGCTATCCGGTTGCGCCACTAATCCGGTAACTGGCAAGAAAGAATTGATGCTCATGTCTAGCAACCAGGAGCGAGCAATGGGTGAACAGAATGATCCGCAGATCACCCAATTTTTTGGAGTCTACGACGATAAAGAGTTACAGCAATTTATTAATCAGAAAGGTCAGCAAATGGCGAAAGTTTCGCACCGCCCTGACCTAGCCTACGAGTTTAAGATTGTAGATTCTCCGGTAGTAAATGCTTTTGCCGTGCCCGGTGGTTTCATCTACTTTACCCGAGGCATTATGGCGCACTTTAACAACGAAGCCGAGTTTGCCGGAGTTCTTGGCCATGAGATTGGTCACGTAACCGCTCGCCACTCAGCTAGCCAGTACAGCAAACAAATGTTGGCGCAGGTTGGCCTGGTGGCCGGAATGGTGATCTCCCCTGAACTAGCCCAGTTTGCCGATGCTGCTCAGCAAGGAATTGGACTACTCTTTCTCAAATTTGGTCGCGATGATGAAAAACAGTCGGATAAACTGGGAGTAGAATATTCCACCAAGATTGGTTACGACGCTGATGAAATGGCAAACTTCTTTAATACGCTAGACCGAATGCGGGGCGATGCCGGACAAAGTGTACCCACATTCATGTCAACCCACCCCGACCCGGCTGATCGTCAGCAGAAAGTACAGCAGTTGGCTCAAAAGTGGAAGAAGAAAACCAAAGCAGATAACCTAGAAGTAGGTCGTAACTCCTATTTACGCATGATTGATGGAATGATTTACGGCGAAGACCCGAATCAAGGCTACTTGGAAGCGGGTGTATTTTACCATCCGGTACTCAAGTTCCAGTTTCCTACCCCACAGGGTTGGACTTTCCAGAATACTCCTCAACAAGTGCAAATGGCGCATAAAGAAGGGCGAGCCATTATGACGCTTAGCCTTAGTCAAGGTAACTCACTAGAAGAAGCTGGGCAGGCATTAGTTCAAAATAATAACTTATCAGTTATTCAATCAGATAGAGGTAATGTCAACGGATTACCCGCACTATCCATCTTAGCCGATGTTCAGCCTCAGCAAACTCAGGGTCAACCTCAGCAGCAACAACAGCAGCAAATTCGCCTGCTAACGTACCTAATTCAGTACGGAGGAAATATCTATAACATTACGGGAATTAGTACTCAGCAGGATTTTAATCAGTTCAGTAACACATTTACTAATACTATGAAGAACTTTGCCGAGCTTACCGATCAGAGTAAGATTAATGTCCAGCCAGAGCGGATTAGTATTCAAGAAGTACCTCGCACAGCTACGCTATCGCAAACGCTCAAAAGCTTCAACATGGCGAATGACCGTTTAGAAGAACTAGCTATACTGAACGGTATGCAACTAAACGAACAAGTTCAACAAGGTATGCTAATTAAAACTGTCACTCGGGATAATGCCGATGCCTTTGCCCAAGACAAATAAATTACAACACTACTAACAACCAAACAAATAAGTACTTCTGATTGAGTTCAGGAGTACTTTCTTATTTTTGGGGCAAACCAATTATAATGTCCCAGAAAATTGTTGGTATTACCCTAGTAGTAGCCGATTACGATGAAGCCATTACCTTTTACACTGAAAAGCTGGGCTTTGTTTTACTAGAAGATACCCCACTAAGTGAAACCAAACGCTGGGTACGGGTTGCCCCACCCGGCGATCAATCATTCCATCTACTACTGGCGAAAGCTGCTAATGAAGAACAAAAGAAGTACGTCGGCCACCAAACCGGTGGGCGCGTATTCCTCTTTCTGCATACTGATGACTTCTGGTACGATTACGAGTTTATGAAATCAAAAGGAGTTGAGTTCGTCAGACCACCTAAAGAAGAACCCTACGGTACAGTTGCTGTATTTGCGGATCTCTACGGTAACTTATGGGACTTGATAGAACCTGCCTCAAAAAAATCATAAGCGGTTAGTAACAAGTGGCGAGACGAACGTATTTTACCGCTCATTAATTGTATTTTTATAATTTAATTTTTACTAAAAATCATACCAATGTAATTATTATAGTTTTATTTTTATATAAAATATAAATAAACTACATTTCTTTATGCCATTGTTATAGCCCGCAAAGCAGCATAAGTACAGACTATTAAAAGCTTATACAAGTCTAAAGGTCTAACCAAAAGCTATAAGTAAAGGCAACATTTCAAATTAATAATATGGAAACACTAATTACATCAGACTCAGACCAAACGCAAAATTATCGTTTTGATTTTTTTGGTAAAGGTTCGGACTACTTTGCAATCATGATCGTCAACTGGCTACTGACTGTTGTCACCCTCGGACTGTATTACCCTTGGGCCAAAGCTAAAAGCCTTCGTTACATATACGGGCAGACTGCCCTTAATGATGAACGGTTTCATTTTGCCGGAACAGGTGCAGAGATGTTTCGTGGGTTTATCAAAGTTGTTTTATTCTACATTGCTATCATAGCTACTTATGTATTGCTTTTGCAGGTGGCCAAACTACCTGTGCTGGCCATACTGTTCTTATACCTAAGTCTCTTCGCTATTGTTCCGTTTGCTATTCACGGCTCGCTTCGCTACAGAATGAGCAGAACTTCGTACCGAGGCGTTCGGTTCGGTTATCGCGGTAACCGTGACGAATTCGTAAAAAGCTTCTATAAGTGGGCACTACTCACGCTAGTAACTTTTGGTATTTACGGATCGTGGCTATTAATGAATATCCGAAGATACACTCATCAAAATATTCGTTACGGGGATGTAGAATTTTCAAATAATGCCGACGGTGGAGACTATTTCATTCTTAACCTGAAAGGATATTTCCTCACGGCGATTACGCTCGGTATATACAGCTTTTGGTGGCAAAAAGATATCTTCAACTATTACATCGACAATATGAGAATGACCAAAGGCGAACAAGAGGTTAGGTGTTATTCAACTGCTACCGGTGGGGGCTTTTTCGAGCTATTGGTGGTGAATCTGCTAATTATTGTCTTCACGCTGGGTTTCGGTAAGGCTTGGGCCGACATACGTACGCAAAAGTTTATTTTTGACAATGTGAAAATGGAAGGCAACATCAACATCGAGGAAATTAACCAGACTGAAGAAGAATATACGAACGCAATGGGCGAAGATGCGGTAGATTTCTTTGAAATAGACTTGACCTAGCCGTGACCAATAAGATAGAGGCAAAATATTTCGACGGGCAGTCGTCGGCTTCTCAACAAACTATCGTAGCATTCGATGAAACCATGAATGAGTTCCGGCTGCATTTTGCGGCCGGAACTTCATTTGTTTGGAATCTGAATGATTTACGCTTTGAACAGTACGGTCATTTACTTGAGATACGAAACAAAAACTATTCAGGTGCCCTACTGAAAATCGATGATAAAAATTTCTCGCAAAGTTTCTATGTAGCTATCAAAGAAAACAAGGGGGTTGACATTCACACCCGTTTATTGAAACTCGGTTTTTCAAAAATTCTGGCTATTGCGGTTTGTTTGCTTGGTTTGGTGATGCTTGCGTACTTCTATGTTCTGCCACCCGTTGCCGAAAAATCTGCCGCACTGCTGCCTAACAGTTTTGACGACCAGATCGGGAATATGTTTATGGAGACGTTTCTTGACCACAATACCGTAGACTCCGCAAAAACCAAATACCTAAGGCAGTTTGCGTCCGAACTGAATCTGAAAAATGAAAAACCACTTCAGTTTTTCGTAGTAGAATCCAATGAAGTAAATGCTTTTGCTCTACCCAATGGACAAATTGTAATTTTCACTGCTATCCTAGAAAACATGCAAAGTGCTGGTGAACTGGCTGCCCTACTTGGTCACGAAGTATCGCATATTAATCATCGGCATTCTATCAAAATGCTTTGTCGAAGCTTAGCAGGTTATCTGACAGTTTCTTTACTTCTTAGCGATGTTAACGGGGTTGTAACGGTATTGGCCGAAAACGCCCAGCAACTTCATTCGCTTTCTTATTCGCGCCAGTTTGAGCAAGAAGCCGATGAGCAAGGTCTTAAAATTTTGATGGACAACAACATTGATCCAAACGGAATGGTACAACTATTTGACCAATTAGAAGAAGAAAGTGAGTATGCCGTTCCGAAAATTATCAGCTCCCATCCTCTGACAAAAGACCGCAAAGAAAATATGCGGAGAATTATCTACGAAACAGTTTATGAAGTAAAGCCACATAACAAATTGAACTCTTTATTCGAGAAGATCAAACGGTAAAGTCATTAAAAAAATGGTCCGTAATCCGGCAGGAAACCAGCTCAACGCATCAGCAGTAGATTTACCCACCTTGCTAATAATTTACCAAGTCCTTTCCTTTGCTACCTATCATTTACCAAGACACTGACTTAGTAGCCACTAACAAACCCCACGGATTGCTAATACATTGCGGTCAAATTATCTAAATTACACACAGGATTATTCAGATCTATTACGCACTAAAATTCATCTTGCAAAGCCTTGTACAGTTGATGAACTCTAAGGTGGAGAAATCATAAAAAATGTTAGACAATAAAATGAGAATCGGGTATAGTATATAAGGCTACTTGATACTATTTTCCACATTTATTAGCTGTAAGCATATGAACAAAGACGTGATAGAAAATTTCTTTAAAGCTTACTGGAAGCCCGGAATGTACACAGTGTGTACGGATAAAGTGCCGAAAGAAATGATGCGATCGGAAATTAATGAAAGCGGATGGTTTGAGTGGGGGCTTATAAAAGGAAATCTCACAGTTAAGGATTATCAGAAGGTTGAGAAAGACCTTAACATACAATATCCGCCTAGTTTTATTGAATGGCACAGAGCTTACTTTTTCCTAGATGGGGATTGTTCCCTTGTAAGACTACCTGAATCAAACCCTAATGAGCTATTGCATGATTTACGGTCGGTTGATGATTTATCTGCTTCTGAGCAATTGATTCCAATGAAGATTTATCCCTTTGCGGATGAAGGGAATGATACTGGTTCATTAGTATTTGATGCTCGTGAACCAGTGGAAAGCCATGAATTTCCAGTAAGGGTGTACGATCATGAATATGATGGAGAGTTGGAAGGCTTATCTAATGTAATATTTTCTTCCTTTACGAAGCTATTAGAGTGTATAACTCATTTTCTAGAATTACGGGCAGTAAAAAGCGATTACAAGATAATTCCTGACTTCTTTACTATAGACCCAACAGGTGCAGGTTTAGCAGGTCGGGATTATTGGAATTGCTGGATAGAAATGCTAAAAGCACACGAGAATACAAGCTAGAACGCTACTAACTACGTTTCAGTAAGATGTTATTACCTCTCTTGCTCCCCATCATCTACCAGGACTTAGACTTAGTAGCTATCAACAAACCCCACGGACTACTGGTGCACCGCAGTCGAATTGCCCGTGATGCTCAAGAATTTGCACTACAACTACTGCGCGATCAATTGGGGCAAACTGTTTATCCGGTTCATCGCATTGATCGTAAAACTGGAGGAGTATTGCTGTTCGCCCTCAGCCCTGAGGTACTTTCCGCTCTGCAAACTCAGTTTAGGGAAAACACGATAGATAAGCAGTACTTAGCAATTGTTCGCGGTTATGCCGATGAATTGGGGGGGATTGACTATGCTTTGGAAAATGACCGTGGCAAAGTGCAGGAAGCTTTTACTCAGTATAAAACCTTGGCTCAAACGGAGTTGAACGTTCCCTTCGGAAAACACGCCACGTCTCGCTATTCACTAGTATTGGTAAAGCCCCAGACCGGACGGTACCACCAGATTCGTAAGCACTTTAAGCATATTTTTCACCCCATTATCGGGGATCGACCGCACGGTTGCAACAAGCAAAACCGTTTGTTCAAAGAACGCTGGCAGATGAATACCATGCTGTTGCACGCGGCATCACTTACATTTATCCACCCCATCAGTAGCGAGCAAATTCTGATAAAGGCTCCGCTGCAATCTGAGTTCCAGCGAATGATTCATTTAATGGGTTGGTCTGGTTTAGAGGAAATCCGGGCGTTCCTACCATCCTGAATCATTATTGCTATCTTTGGTACTACACTTTTTGAGTTATGGCCAGAAAACAAAAGAGAAAACAAAGCGGAATTGTATATTCTACCAATCCTGATTTTTCCTACGAAACAGAAAATCAAGCTCAGCAGGAAACTTCACCACCAGGTGAGCAGCAGCTACGAGTGTGGCGAGAGAGTAAAGGAGGCGGTAAGCAAGTAACTATCGTGCGCGATTTCGTCGGATCAGACGATGACCTAAAAGATTTGGGAAAGCAACTGAAAAGCCACTGCGGAGTGGGTGGCAGCACCAAAAATGGTGAAATCCTGATTCAGGGTGATCAGCGCGATAAGGTAGTGACCTACTTACAGAAACAAGGTTATTCCGCTAAATCTGCCGGAGGATAAAATTACTAGAATGGACAAGATCAACCTAAACAAGAAGTTCGGCCAGTTTACTGAACACTGGACTCCTAAGATTATCGGAGAGCTAAACGGTCAGCATATTAAACTGGCCAAAGTGAAAGATGAGCTAGTCTGGCATAGCCACGCCAATGAAGACGAGTTATTCATCGTTCAGAAAGGCACACTGTACATGGACTTTCGAGATAAAACCGTGGAAGTGCATGAAGGAGAAATACTGGTGGTACCCAAAGGAGTAGAGCATCTACCCCGCACCAATGGCGAAGAAGTTTGGCTCATGCTCATTGAACCTATCTCAACCCAACACACTGGCGACGTAGTACACGAAAAAACAACGAACGATCAGGAGTGGATTTAATTCCCCGCTTTTGGATGAGTGGCTAAAACACCGACGCTAGTGCGACAGCAATCTCATCCAATAACTCATCTGATTGCGGAAATTCGTGGATATTCGCAAAGCCGTGGATCATGCTTTCGTAGGTTTGTAGCTTAACGGGCACACCAGCGGTCTGAAGTTTTTCAGCGTACTGCTGACCTTCGGTTTTCAGTGGGTCAAAGCCAGCTAACACGACCAACGCTGGGGGTAGATTACTGAGGTCTTCGGCCAGCAACGGAGAAGCGTAGGCTTCGTACCGATCCGCTTCATTGGGAAGATATTGTTCAATGTACCAGTCAATCTGCCGAGTGGTTATTCCGTAGCCTTCGCCAAAATTTTGGTGAGATACAGTGGTTAAATCTAACGACTGAGTGGCCGGGTACAACAGTACTTGATAATCAATAAAGTGCTGACTGCTATCTCGAGCCATGAGCGATGCTACGGTTGCCAAATTTCCTCCGGCACTATCACCCGCTACGGCTATTCGGGTGCTGTCCCCGCCAATAGTTTGAGCATTCTGATAAACCCACTGTAAAGCGGTATAAGCGTCTTGGGCTGCCGCCGGGTACGGATACTCGGGTGCTAACCGATAATCTACCGATACTACCAAGGCTGAAGCCTTTTGAGCCAGCTTGGCGCACAGCAAATCGTATTCATTAAGCGTTCCGAAGACAAAACCACCCCCGTGATAATACACAATAATAGGAAGATTATCGGTGGAGGAAGGGTAGTATAACCGAATCGGAATTTCTCCTTCGGCAGAGAGAACTACTGTATCTTTCGTGCTGGAAACATACTGCAAATATTTGGTAGAGGTTGACTCTTTCTGCCGATACTGCTCCCGAAGCTCAATGGGCGAATAATTTTCTATATCGGGGGGTTCGTAAATAAGACGGACTCCAATAGCAGCTAAATAATGCAATGTTCCGAAAGGAGTTTGGCTCCAGGAGTAAATAGTAATAATTATTCCCGCTAACAACACTAACAAGACCGCAGAAACTATCAACCACCACTTCTTCATCGCGCTAATGAGACAACACCCAATTTTTTAGATCATCAAGTACTCGTGCCCGATCTTCCGGTCGTTCGTTCATGGTTTCGTGGTATAAGCCTTCGTACAGCTTTAGCGTCTTGTCTGGCGTAGTCAGCAAATTGTAAAAATGCTGAGTAGCATCAGCACTTGTGAGGCGATCGGCCGTGCCGTGCATTAGATAAACTGGGATGTGTAGGGAATCAGCTCTTGACAAAATATCCCGGTGAATATTAAATAGAGCATGTCCTAAGCAGGCCGAAGTTCTGCCGTGCACTAGTGGGTCGTTATGGTACGACATAACTACTGGTTTGTGGTGGGATAGATCATTAATATTAAGCTGGTTACTGAGGGTTAACGATGGAGTCAAACGGGCTAACAAGGCCGCCACGGGTTTTTGAAGCTTTTTTACCCAGTCCATTGTCGGTCTAATGGCTGGAGAAGAAGCAATAAGTCCTCGTAAATTATCCTGATAATTGCCAGTGATAGCGTACTTCAGCACAATAGCCCCGCCCATAGAATGGCCTAACAGAAATACCTTCTGACCATCATTTTCCTGCCGTACTCTTTTGATTAAATCGCAAAGATCACTGACAAATAGCTGGAACCGATCAACGTGCCCCCGTTTTCCATCCGTTCTACCGTGCCCTCGGGCATCCATTCCGTAAAAAGCAGTGGCGGTACCTGAAAAAGCTTGAACCAAGTTTTGATAACGCCCCGAATGTTCACCTAGTCCGTGTTGAAAGACGATAACACGCTCAGCAGATGTGTTTGGTGTCCACTGTTGGTAGAATAACGGAAAGTCATCCTTTGATGAGTTAAATTGGCTGGTAGAGTGTTGATAACCTTCCATCGGAATGATTATTTAAAGTGCCCAATCGGGTTTGGGAAAGTAACGCATGGGACTGTAGCGAGGGTAGGTTTCAAACAGCTCTGGGTCGGGTCCAACTACGCGTGGGTCGTTGGTTTTAGTCAGCACTTCCGCCATCGTTTCGTTTAACTCGTTTATCAGTCCGGTAAACTCGGGGTCAGTTGCCAGATTGGTCAAACAGTTCGGGTCTTTCTTCACGTTGAACAATTCGTATTCAGGCCGCTTTCCTACCGATAACTCAAAGTACTGAGTGTACTCGGGATTATCGCGATTTTCTACGATAAACGATTTGGTTGGAGCGGCATCAATATCGGTAAATGCCCAATCAGAATGATGTATTCCTTCTTCATCTATTCCGTACAATGGATGCATTTCTTCCGTAGAGTCCGAAAGTAGTCGTTGGGGTGCACCGGCGGGCCAACGTTCGGGTTTTAGGTTCCAGATAAACAAATAATCGCCCCGCCGTAGCAACCGCTGCGGATAACCCAAATTCTGATAACGCGATGATGAGTGGCGTTCTCGTCCGGCAATAACGTATTCCCGGAAGTCAAGAAGTGTGCCTTCTTGCTCGGAGGTCAGTAAACTTACCAGACTCTTTCCACTGATCGGCAGCATTCCTTCCGAACTGGTTTGCGTTAACTCTAGAATTGTGGGAGCTAAATCGATAAAACTAATAGGGTTATCTACCTTCCGCCCACCCGGAAACTTTTCAGGAAAACGTACAGCCATCGGAACGTGTACGCCGTACTCATACGCATTGGCCTTTGCCCGAGGAAAGGGCATTCCGTTGTCAGCAGTTATTATAATAACAGTATTGTCTAGCTCGCCTATCTCTTCCAAATACTCAATCATTCGCCCGAGATGAAGGTCAAACCACTCAATTTCTACCGCATAATCTAGTAGGTCGCCCCGTACTTCTTCGTTATCGGGTAAAAATGCTGGAACATCTACACTTTCTAACGATTTGTTGTGCCGCTTCCACGAGTCTTGCTCGTAAGCCCGGTGGGGTTCTGAGGCTCCGTACCAAAAGAAGAATGGCGTATCTTCTTCGCGCTGCTCCATAAACTGACGGAAATTAGCAGAATAATTGGTACTGCGAATGGCTTCGGCAAAACGCTCGTCATCAGGGCCGCCTTCCTTGTAAGCTACCTGATTGTAGGCTTCACCCGCAGCATTCTGACTACGAAGCGGCGGTTCACCGTACTTAAACGGCCCCACCCCTTTTCCGGTGTACCCGGTATGGTATTCATTCGCAGCGAGTAGATCAACAAAGGGGACATATTTGTCAGACCAACCTGCCGCATGTTGCCCCGCTTGTTCGTTTTGCCAATGATAGCGTCCGGTAACAATTGAACTGCGCGATGGCGCACAGCCTGGTGATCCGGCGTAGCAATTTGAAAAATAAATTCCCTCGCGAGCCACTCGATCAAAGGCCGGCGTATTTATCCAGGTAGCACCAGCAAAGCCAGTATGCAGAAACGACTGATCGTCGCTGATGGCAAACAGAATATTAGGACGCTTTTTTGGTTCAGCCTCTTCCTGACAACTGAACAGTGAAATGATTAGAAGAAAACTAAGCGCATTACAGGTAAGGCGAAGTGTCATTAGGTTGATTTTGTAGGTAGTGATAAAGATAAAAGAATTGCCTTTCAGTTGAAAGCAGTACTTTTAACAAAGCAAAGAGATAAATCAGATTATCTCAAAATCTGCATATCCATAAACCTCTTATTAGCTAGGGAACAGTCAATATTCTCGAGAGGTAGCTCGCGCCCGATTGTGCCTACCTAAGAAGTAGACTTGGTACCCACTGACGACTTGGCATTTTCTTCTTCAATCTTCTGCATATCAGGTAGATACACTTGTATTTCGGTACCCATATTAAGGCTAGCCTTAATTTTTATCTCACCACCCAGCTTTTCAGCATTATTTTTTACAATAAATAATCCTAGGCCACTCCCTTCGGCATGCTCGTGCCCTCGGTAAAACATATCAAATGCCCGCTTTTGTAAATTACGATCCATTCCCAAACCATTGTCCTTTACCTTAATCTTAAGACCATGTTTATACCTACGGACTGAGATTTTCGTTACCGCATCGTTTTGGTCGGGCTTACGGTACTTAATGCTGTTCTCTACCAAATTCTGAAAGATAGACTCAAATATTTTTTTCTCAGTATGTAGCGTTAGGTCTTCATTCGCCGTAAGATGAATAATCACCTCTTCTCGCCCAGGATAGTTTTCAAACCGCTCAATAATTTCTTCCAAACACTCGCGAATACTAAAGGAAGTAAATTGTAGTTCTTTTTTTGAGGAAAGCCCCAGTTCTAGCAATCCAGAGAGTGTATCTTCCAGTTTGTCGACACTTCTTTCTATTAGAGATAAGTAATACTTTAGCGTCTCGGTATCTTCCGGCTCATCTGCTAGCAGATTAAACAAACCTTTCACTGAGGCTAATGGCCCCTTCAAATCGTGCGAGGCTCGGTAAATGAGTGTTTTGAGCTCTTCGTTTTTTTGCTTTAGTGCATCAGTTGCTTTGGTATACTGCTGCTGATCTTTAGCAATGAGGATATACTTAAACGTATGGTCAGATTGTATAAATGTAAAACTTAGCGATACCGGTATGTTTCTTTTTCTTCTAACATGCAAGTACGTTCTTCGCTCCCGGACATTTCTCCCGTCTTCTACGCTTTCAATTATTGACTCTAGCAACCGATGCTGTCTTTTAGGAAAAACCTGCGTGATGTGCTGGTCTATTAGAGCTTGTTCCTTGTAGTTCAATAAATCTTCAGCGTAACTATTGGCAAAACAAACATTCAAATCTTCGTTAAAAACCAATACTATATCCGTATAACTTCTTAGCAATTTTTCGGGGAAGTCATACTTGTTCTCGCACATCAAGCTATCTTCGGGGGAAGTACCTTTCAGCATCATATCAATTTAGTTGCATTATTATCTATACAAAGCATCACATGCTGATTGTATTTATATCCTCTCGTTACTATTCCAGATTTATAATTACTTTAATCTGTTGAAAAGACACAATTACAAATATAAGATTTATACAAAAAATTATATGAATATGTAATAAAATAGGATTAATTGTTTTTAACATCTGTCTCAGATAATGATAATCAGCATCTTTGATTCAACTAGCCACATTGCCAATATGGCATTAACCTTACAATGTTTAAGAAAATTAAATTATTCTGATAACCATCCTACCTGACTATCTAAGTTAGCTTGAGCGTATACCATAGCGATGGTAACTATAGAATGCTGAAAAAACTCTTATACACCCTTTTTTAGAGAACAAATCCACTATCTTCCTTTTGGTGAAGAGAGACAAAGGAGAACTAAACTATGAGCTAGTTTATAAGACTTTGCTTCTGATATACTGTATACTCAGCTAATATAAGCCAGAAAATAGTACCCACTATGTATGTGTAGCACTGCTCTTGTGATTCTATTTATCTAAAACATACATATCAACAGGGTAATAGATGAAGCGTAAATGCACCTACTATTTATAATAGCGTCCAACTTTATTTATATTTGTTATAGAAAATATAGATATAAATGAATAAATTTCTTAAGATAGCAGCAATACTTTATAGTATTTATGCATTACTTTTGGGGTGTACTCCAGAGATACAGGAATTTATTGATCCTAGACCTATAGCTACACCAGGAGAGAACATTAGAACCACTGCATTTACGGCAACTTGGCTACCCTTGTTGGGTGCCAATAGCTATTTACTGGAAGTAGCGACCGATGGGTCGTTTGAGGAAGAATTTCTAGTTACAGAATCACCGGTAGAAGTACGGGATACTGCTTATGTCGTGAGTAATCTAGAGGTAGCCAATACTTACTATTATCGGTTGGTAGCCAATCTGAGCACTGGTGAACAAACCCAGTATTCTGACATTATTACGGTAAACACACTGGGTATGCCAGCTCCGGTTGCTACAGTAGCTACTGAAATCAGCACGAATCAGTTCACTTCTCGCTGGCAAAAAGTAACTGAAGCAAGAACGTACGAGGTTGAAATAAGTAGTGATATTAATTTTACTGAAACTGATTCGCTACAGCGTGTCGTTACTGAAGACACTTTCGCTATTATAAAAAATGGCCTCAAGGTAGATGAAGACTATTTCTATCGGGTTACCGCCCGAAACGGAGATATCATCTCAGGTTACTCCAATGTAGTTCATCTAACCACCACCCAGCTCACTAAACCGGTTTTGTTAGAAATTCCGGATAGAGTACAAAACGAGCTTACTTTTCAGTGGCAAGCGGTAACCAGCGCAATTAACTATACCGTAGAGGTTACCACTGACCCGTTGTTCCTAAATGAGACAGCTTATGTGGTAGAGAATGAGCGTACTGAAGATACTTCATTTACCGTAACTGGATTAAATCCGAATACTTCTTATTACTTTCGGGTAAGGGCTCACAGTGAGAAGTCTTTTTCTGAATATTCTGAAAAGGGAGTAATTACTACTTCACCCTTATCTACTCCTACTTTGAATGAGATAAGTAACCTGAGTAGCACATCATTTACGGCAACCTGGACATCCGTGAGCAATATTGATTCTTACGTACTGGAAGTAAGCACCTACCCTGATTTTTCTACGCTATTTGTATCCGTAGATGAAATCACTGATACTACATACAACGTAGAAGAACTGACGGGTGATCAGACCTACTACTGCCGAGTTAAGGCAGAAAAAGATGGTAGTTATTCGGCTTACTCTAACGTCATGAGTCAGTACTTGTCGGCTTTAGAGTCACCCAGCAATATACTGGTTACCAATGTTAGTTATACCAGCTTCAATATTGTTTGGGATGTAGTACCTGATGCCTCATACTATACTGTTGATGTAGCTACTGACGAGCGGTTCACGAGTATTCTTAGCGATTTTGAAGAAACCTCTGTTAATAGCACATCCATAAGCGTTGACGACCTATCAGCTAGTACCCGCTATTACTTTCGGATAAAAGCGTTTAATAGCTACACCAGTTCAGCTTATTCAGAAACTTCAACCACCACAACTACTAGCGTGCCCACCCCGGTTGCTCAACAGCCATCTGACGTAGAACCATACGAGATATACGCTAGATGGGCACTTGTGTCTAGTGCTAATAGCTATCTTTTAGATGTGGCCACCGATGTCAATTTTACAGAATTTGTACCAGGCTACGAGGATTTATCGGTGGCAGGAACATCGTTGATTGTCGATGAACTAGATGTCTCGACAACGTATTACTATCGAGTACGGGCGATAATAGACAGTAACCTATCTGAATATTCTAATACCGTTGTTGTAACCACTGATGATATACCTATATTCGAGATTCCGGGCACCATTGAAGCCGAAGACTTTTTCCAGAATTTAGGTACTGCCCGAGTGGAGTCAGCAAATGCTTCCAGAGGCTACTACTTAGGGAATATTACTAAAGATGATTCGGTAGTATACCGAATCAATGTGCCTAGTGCCGGTCCGTACACCCTGGATTTTAGGGCATCCAATAATTCTGGTAGTGATACTAACATTACGGTGAGGCACGAGAATAACCCTAACCCCTCGCTGGTATCGATTCCTAATGGTTCAGATTGGAACGAGTGGGAAGACTCATCTACTACCTTAAACCTTAGTGCCGGCACTCAAGTGATCTGGCTAAAGTTCTCAGGTGGCTCTAGTGAATTAATGCGAATTGACCAAATTGAGATAGAGTAGTACCATTCAACTACTAAAATATTAAATACCCTACTTAGGTACTTTGAGAGAAAAACTTCACCTAATAATAAAGCACCTACTCCTTATTTTGCAGTAAAATTTAGATCCACAAAGTTTACTTTATCCAACTAAGGCAGCTTTGTCAGAGTAATCTCGGTTGGTAGTTAATCATGACGAATAAAGGGGCAATACTATTAGTAGTATCTATTTTTTGCGTACTCAGCGAAGCTTTATCCCAGGTTCTGGATTCATCATCGTATACACTCACTATCAAAGACGATATTCTGGGCATGGAGCTACGGCCCGACGAAGAAGCTAGCCGATCAATCTACATACTATCTAAAGAACATCAAGATATTGCTGAGGCGGCCATTAGCCACACCCTGATTACACAAGATGACATCTTACAGTCGGGAGCTACCACCCTACTGGAAGTTTTACGTTTTTCACCGGATTTTGTGGTTCGTCAGAGTACCAATGGCAACTATGTTTTGCACCTGAGAGGGTCATCATTCGCCGATGAAGGGGTTAGCCACCGAAATACGGTGCTGCTCATGATAAATGAGATTCCTTATTACAATTTCATGGAGCAGTCCGTATGGTGGGAAACGTTGCCTGTTGCTCTGCAAGATATCAAACAAATAGAAGTTGTTCGTTTTCCGCACGGAGCATGGTATGGCCCTGAAGCAGCCGAAGGTATTATCAACATTGTTACCAAATTAGATAACGGTCTGGGACTAAAAGCACAATCTAATACGCGGGTTGGTTTAAATAATAACCATGCTTTTCAAGGTAGCATTAGCTTTTACCAAGGAGGTAGATTTCGGGTAAATGCTACTGGTTATTTTAACAGATTTACTCGTTTTCAGCAATCTTCTTATATCTTCAGTCAAAGAAATTACGTTAGCGACGACTCGTTGCTCTTTTATCAAATAAATGCTAGAACAACCAATCCTACCGTAAGTAAGGGGATACGTAATTCAGGAGCGCATTTTAATGCTAACTACACATGGAGTAAAGATGCTGAGTTACACCTTAGTGCCGGAATACAAAATTCGGAAGCACAGGGTATCTTTCGGAGAATAGAGGAGGTTGCGCTATCGAACCGGCTAGCGAATACCAACTGGGTTTCTCTGCGCGCTCGTTGGAAACCATTCCAAACGTACTTTTCTTATCAGGCTGGCTCCCAGCTCTACAGTGGCTACGAGAACCTTCGGTGGGATAACAATAACCAATGGTTAGGTAGAATAGAGTATGCTAAGGAATGGAAAAAGTATCGGCTAGGGTTGGGAGCTGAGACTTTACACTACGAGTACGCTAATAGCCGAACCGACGTTGCCCCCATTTTTCCCCAATTAGGTCAGCGGTATAGTGCCAGCATATCGCAACATCTGTCTTTCTTTGAAAACCGATTAGTTTTAACCCTTGCCAACCGAGCCGACTACTACGCTACGCTTGGGAAGTCACTACTCAATAATCAGTTGAGTGCGCTATTCGTGCTATTCCCGGCTCATAAAATCAGCGCAGCCATTGCCTTGAGTGAGCGTCCGCCCGGCATACTCGACCAGAATCCGGTGAATGTGGAAGAACTTATCTTTCCATTTCAAGAAACACTGGTTTACGAAGCAAAGTACCACTACCAGATATCAAAAGATATAAACGCTGATCTTACTTACTTCCAGTATCAACCCCAAGAAGAAGCAGAGGGTACACACACCGCCACCCGTTCGGGATTTAGCGGTAAAGTTGATTGGCAAATTAACCGCTTGCTCTTATCAGGCAACGCCACGTATATGCAATTTAGAGGAGCAGGTAACACTCCTACCAACCCTCTTCCCGAACTATTTGGTAGCTTCACTGGAAGGTATTCCGCCTTATTTGACAAATTACAGGCCTTTCTTACTGTAAATTACTATTCTCAGCACCTTTATACCAGTAATAACGCGTCTTTCTCAATCCCCGCCCGGTTTAATCTTAGCAGCAGACTATCTTATCAAATTTGGGATGAGCACTCGTTATTCATCAGTGGGCAAAACCTACTGAATAATGGCAAAGTAGAGTACCCCTTTAGCGACCGAACCCAAGGAATATATTGGCTAGGCATAAACCTGAGGTTCTAATGAATAAGGTGCCTTACCATATTACTCATCTGTCGGGCGGGTCTTATCAAAAACCACTACCGGTAAGGCAGAATAGTCTCATACAAATTAGCCGCACAATAGCGTTAGTCATAGCTATCATTCTGGGTGGTCACCTCGTTGGGTTTACGCAAAATACTGCTTTGCCAGCTCTTTCCACCATCAAGCGTATTACTGACCGCGACCAATTGCAACAGGCTCTTCAAACGGCTGAGCGAGAACTAGGTGAAGCCCGAGCCAATAATGCAATTGATCAAGAAGGTGAATTGTTACACACAATAGGACTTCTCCACCAGAAACTAAGAAACGATGAAGATGCGCTAAAGTATTTACTTTGGGCTATTAGCACTTTTGAAAAGGCTTCTGCCCAAAGCAAGCTGCTGCTGGTAAAATGTGACCTAGGAGAATACTACTTTAGTAAAAAGGCATACCAAAAAGCTGCTCAGTACTACCAAGCGTATTTAAAAGGCAAAAAAAGGCTGGAAGAAGATGTTCCCGATCAGCTTACAATATTACAGAAAATTGCACGCAGTAATTTTGAGTTAGAAGAATACGAAGAAGCCAAAGCGGTATATCAACAATTAGTGAAAAGGCACAAAGCACGAAACGATGTAAAATCAGTGGCCGTGACTTATGAAGCCATTGCAGATATTAGTAAGCGCGTTAATGATCTGCCTAATGCTATACAGTACCTAGAGCAAGTTGAGAAGATTAGTCGCCAGACTAAAGACACTGTAAAGCTACTACATACCCTAAATAACTTAGGATTCTTACAGAAACGAAATAAAAACCTCAAAGCTGCCATTAACTACTTTCAACAGGCGTTGGCAATACCCATCAGTGAATCAAGGAACCAAGATATGCAGGTCTCTATGCTTACCAACTTAGGAGTTGCTTACACCAATTTGGGTTTTTTCTCTAGAGCAAGAAATTTCTATAATGAGGCTCTGGCCATAGAACGTAGATCAGGTAATTTAATAGGCCAAGCTCAGCAACTTAACTACCTTGCCTCTAATGCGTACATGAGCCAAAATAATGCTCAGGCACTAAAGCTAGCCGAACAAGCTATTGCACTAGGAGTAAGAAAGAATGCTTATCCTGAGCTAGCAGAAAGCTACAACATTGTAGCACTAGTATACAAAAGTGACAAAAACCCTGAAAAGGCGAAAATCTACCTGCAAAGTTATGCTGATATAAGGGGAAGAATTCGGGCTCAAGAAAAAAGGGAAAAGCAGAAAATACTGGCTCTTCAAGAGAGGATCGATGCTCAGGAAGAGTTCTTGAAGTCTTCTATTATAGAGCAAGAGCAAACAATTTTAGATCGGGAGCGACAAGAAAACGCCATCAGTTTAAAGGAGAAGGAGCTAGCCTTACTTAAGAAGACCCAAGCCCTGCAAGAATCAGAAATTCTTAATCAACAATTAGCCAACGAGCAAGCCGCTCAGCAGCTCACGCTCACCCAGCAAGAATTGCTTTCTGAAAAGCAAAAACGAGAGCTGTTAGAGCTCCAACGTACACAAGAAAGACAAACGCTACAGCTAGAGCAAAGCTTGCTAGAACAAGAAAAGCAAGAAAAAGCCATTGCCCTGTTAGAAGCACAGAAAAAGCTTCAGCAACAACGGTTACAGCAGGAAGCCACTTTACGGAAATATGGCTACGGTATTATCTCATCATTTTTAGTGATTATGGGAGTGGTATCGTACAGCTTTGTTCAAAAGCGAAAAGACCACCGCAAACTACAGGAGCAACAAACCAGGATTGCGGAGCAAAATGAGCATTTGAAGGCCAACGAGCAGATGCTGATTAGTAGCGTAGACGAGTTGGAATCAACGCAAGAAGCACTGCGGAAGCAAAAGAAGAGGTTAGAAATAGAGAACTACAAAAACCAAGAGAGTCTTCAGTACGCCAAGCGCATTCAGTTTTCTATACTTCCTAGCGAACGAGAGAGTCAAGCAATTTTCCCGGATAGCTTTGTGATATTTCGGCCTAAAGATGTGGTGTCGGGTGATTTCTACTGGATTTCAGAAGACCAAGGTGCAAAAATTATATCAGTAGTAGATTGTACTGGGCACGGTGTTCCGGGAGCGTTGGTCTCACTTATTGCCTATAATATGCTAAATGAGGCCATTCGGGAAAAAGACCTGCATAACCCATCTTCTATCTTAGCACATCTTAACCAACAGGTAACGAAGCGACTAAGGGGCCGGGATAATAGTGTGCAAGATGGTATGGACATTGGTATATGCATCTTCGAGACAAATCCAGACCAATCGGTACAACTGCGCTACGTAGGGGCTAAGCATACCCTCTTTCTGGTAAGAGATAACAAGCTTGAAGTTCTAAAAGGAATCAGGAAAACGGTAGGAAGTATTAAAAGCGATATAGCTAAATCTGAATACCAAATGATCCTTTATCCCGGCGATAGCTTGTATTTAACTACCGACGGATTCATTGACCAGTCTAACCCTGAGCGAAAGCGATTTGGCTCTAGGCGGCTAAAGCAAGTCATTCAAGAAATTCACCATCTCCCTATGCAGGAGCAACGAACCAAATTTATTAACGCACTGGAAGCTCATCAGCAGTCTTCCGAACAGCGAGATGACATTAACCTAATTGGAGTCAAGATATAAGATGAGTACTTACAATCAAGCAAAGATGAGCCATAATCGAAAACTAACAGATCACTTAATGATTTTACAGGACGAAAACTTGTTGATCTCGTATAAGGGACCCGTTACCCCCAATATTATGGCAGAAATTAGCCGAGATATTCGGGGGCAACTAGACGACTTTCCGCAGGCTAGTCGAAAGATATTTTCCATATTCATTGAGCTGGCTCAGAATATTTTATTCTACTCGGCTGAGAAAATTCGCTACGCCGGGCGCACCGAAAGCGTAGGAATACTTCAGCTTACTGAAATAGAAGAAGGGTATGTCTTCTCCTGTGGTAATATTGTAAATACTTCCGACGTAGGTCGGTTGGCCGATAGCTGCAATACCATTAACTCACTCGATCGGGATGAGCTTCGTCGCCTGCGAAGGGTACAACGTCGCCAACCACAAGCCGATGAAAGTAAGGGAGCCGGTATTGGATTGGTGCAGGCGGCTATTCTCTCCAATAATCCATTAGATATTGATGTATATACTATTGATGAGAAGCACTCGTTTTTCTCGCTATTTGTAACTATTGACAAAGATTAACAAACATTAAATTATTAGCTATTATGAGTAACTCAACGTTGGATGTTCTGGAAATAAAAGGAGAGAAAGACACATTTTACACCCCTCACGTATACTTCGACCCCCATAAAGGATACTGCCTGTTAGAAGGAGAATCGTACCTGGAAAATACGTGGGAATTCTACGAGCACTTATGTAGCTGGTTGCGAGAGTATACTAAAACGCAAAAACCGCTTACTTTCGATTTTAAAATGATCTATTTTAATACAAGCTCTTCTAAAGGTATTCTAGAAATAATGCTGTTACTGAAAGACTATGAAGACCGAGGGGGTGAGGTAAAGATTAATTGGTACTATCCTGAAGAAGATGATGATATACTAGAGGAGGCAGAGGACTTTATTGAAGATACTCAACTAGACATAGAATTGATCCCTCAGCCGGAGGAATAGTACGGTTTTCATCTTAATACTGATAAGCACCAGGTAGCCTGTCTGGTACTTTTTTTATTACTGACGGTTCTTTCTACTACCTAATAGTACTACTAATTAGTACATAATAAGCCCATTCTGTTGATAATGAAATTTGACTAAATCAAATTGGCCATGTACTAAAAATAGCTTTATAAAGCGCGTATAAGTCTGAATTTCAACACTTTGTGCGTAAAATATCACAACTTGTACATTCCTTACCAGTTGTTTTTTTGGTATTTATTTTATTTTTCTAATATAAAATATTACATTAGTAATATATTTAGATAAAATACTTAAATATGGAATGGATAGGTACTATACTATTTTTCTTTTTCATTTGGCTACAGACTTGTCCTGAAAAGAGTAGTCAGTAGAAAGAGTTACCGAAGTTAATTAACTACTGAAGCAAGAACATTACGAACTCCTGCATCAGCAAACGCTCGTAGATACCAAGCAGTTTGCTTAATAAAAGGACGCATATCCTGACTCCAAAACGGAGAATACGTGAGTATTTTTTGCACCAACTTTTCTATATCTGCTTCACTGGTAAGGTCAACTCCCTGCCAAGCTTGGTGAAGAAAGGCCGCTTGATCATCCTTGATCGGGTATTTCTTTCCTCTGAACTCTCCGTAGTAGGTATCACCTTCTAGAACTACTGGTCTACTGAATAGCATGTAGGTGGCCAAACCCGCACACATTCGCTTAGGAACTTCTCCCATTTTTTTAAAGTAACGGTCAAAGGTAAGCCCGTTACGCATATTCATCTTAGAAGTATACTGTAGCGCGATGCTGATAAGTTGATGGTGCAGATACGGATTCCGAAATCGATCTAGTACATCATCCGCAAATTCTTGAGCCATACCACGATCAATTGCTAGCGTGGGGATAATCTCTTCGTAAATAACCTGAGAAATAAATTTACCCATCACCTCATCTTGCATACACGCATCTACAGTCTCTAATCCGCACAGAAAACCTGCTGCTACACTAATGGTGTGTCCCCCGTTAAGAATACGCAATTTTCGCTCACGGTAGGCAGTAATATCTTCGTCTACCACAATTCCGCTATCTGCTTTAAGAAAGGGTGCCCTTTGGTATAACTCTTCCTTCTTACCCTCAATAGCCAGAAAGCGGTATACTTCGCTAACGGTGAGCAGTTCATCCTGAAAGCCCAGATATTCCTCCAATGCTGCTTGTTTTGCACCACTTGGTTCGCCCGGAACAATGCGGTCTACCAACGTATTGCAGAATAAACAGTTCTGTTCTATCCACTGCCGAAATTCATCTTCAAGCTGGTTAAGCTCAACCAGCCTAAGCACAATAGATTTGAGTTTACTTCCATTATCAATGAGTAATTCAGTAGGAATAATCAGCATACCACTTTTAGGAAGGCCACCAAAAGCCCGGTAACGCTCGTACAAAAAAGCCGTTAGTTTACCCGGGAACGACGCTGGCGGGTTGCCTAAAAGGTTGTCATCTTCTTGCAGCGTAATACCTACTTCGGTAGTATTAGATACTACTGTGGTAATCGATTCGTTGTGAGCACATTCTAATACTTTATGCCAATAGTCAGCCGCTGGAAGTGCCCTAGAAACAGATGAATTGATGTAAAATTTCCGCTGAGCCTGACCTTTATAAAACCCCTCTTCGCAAATAGTGAACAATCCATTCTGATTAGCAAATCGCTTACCACGCCCGGAACGAGTGCTATTTACAATTACGACCCGCCCTTTAAACAAATCTTGCCGATTGGCTTCATCAACAAAGTACTCAATTAAACCTCGGAGCAATACCCCCGATCCAAATTGAATAATACGATCAGGATAGCGAAAGAATCTGGGATCAGGAAATTGAACATCGTCTCGATCAGCAAACTGTTTCACCGTAGAAGCGATCAGTTTTTTACTGAGGATAGGCATGGTTGTATTAGTTAAGAAAAATGAAATATAGAGTTTTTTCGGTGATTCTTACGAAAAGAATGTAAGCTCAAAGGATTACGGTCTGGTTATACGGCTCTAAAGCGGGAACATAATCCATACTTTATTAGGTAAGTTTTCATAAACAGTAGAGGTGTAATAAATAGTGTAACAATCGTGATTCAGATTGTATTTCTTCCCTCATAAATACGCCTAATTCCTACAAACGGTCTATCCAACCGATTGTGTAAAGAATCTATCATTCCGATTGGTATTTTCCCTTTATGTAAGGCATTTATCGTCTGCAAAATCTTAACGAAAAATTAGTCGCTAACCTACTGATAAAGTTACCCCATAAAGCAAGACTATTAGAAGCAAGAAAAACTTAGTTACAATTAGCGTACTTAATTTGTGGGTAGTATAATAAGATCACTTCGCTAAAGCACCGATGAGCAGCATAAAGATTATTGGATGTACCGTTATTTTAACTGCTTTATTGGGGATAATCGTGATAGTCTTCTGGAAGCAGCAGATTCAGTATCTGAGGCCAACCACCAAGCCTAAAAACTACGTAGCAATTACGCCAGGATCGCAAATTGCCCTATCTTTTTTAAGCGAAAGCACTAAACCAAACTTTCTCCATTTTTATAATCCAAACTGTCCTTGTTCAAGGTTCAATCAAGATCATTTCCGCCAACTGGTTCGTCAATACCAGCACCAAGTTAATTTTTACACCATTGTTCCTGATAAAGCGGAAGAACCGCTAAGCCAAGAACTCAACATTCCAATTATTAGCGATGCCGATGGGGCTATTGCTGATGCCTGCGGTATTTACGCCACTCCCCAAGCTGTAATTCTCACCGCCACAGGCACACTCTACTACCAAGGAAACTATAATAAAGCCCGTTATTGCACTACCCGGTCCACTCGCTTTGCCGAACTTGCTTTGCAATCAGCCATTGCTAAACAGTCACTACCCTTAGCCGTGCAACGCGCCGGACTGCCCTACGGATGTAACCTACCTTCTGACATAACCACTAACACAAGTAGCCGGTCTATTTCATTCGTAAATTTATTTAACTAAGATGAGCGATACCTCGATAGATGTTAGAGTGCGGGAACACTTCCAGCAAATTTACCAGCGAGCCGATCGTATTATTGAAATTGGCTTAGGTTGTTACTTTGTATTTGGTCTGGGCATTGCTTGGTTTTACAATACCTGGATGATCGCTCTAACCGTAGGAACGCTTACGATTAGTATGTACGCCGTAGCTAAATGGTTCTTTCCTAAGAAAGTACTAAACCAACATATCGCTGGTTGCGCCTTCGCTATCTTTATGGCCCAGTTTATTTACCAAATGCATGGTTTATTTGAGATGCACTTCTTTGCATTTATTGGAGTTATCATGCTCATCGTTTATCAAAACTGGAAAGCGTTTATCCCTATTACCCTACTGATTATCATTCATCATAGCACATTTGCCTATCTACAATACACTGGCTACGAAGAAGTTTACTTCACTCAATTAGACTACATGTCGCTCAGCACCTTCTTTTTCCACGTGGGGCTAACTGGAGTGATTATCAGTTTATGCGCCTTTTGGGCTTACGACTTCCATTTACATACTAGAAAAGCTCAGTTGAGTAGTATTAAGGTTCAAGACCAATTAGTGTATTCGGAGCAGAATATGGCCTTTGCCGCCGAAATTGCCAAGGGCAACCTTGACGTTAAGCAAAACCGGGAAGAAACTAACGAGCTCGGCCGGTCGCTCATTGATATGCAACAGAAACTGAAAGATGCTAAGCAACGAGAACAGCGGGAGCGGTTTATGAATGTTGGGTTAGCTGAAGTAGGTGACATTTTACGTAAAAATGCAAACTCCCCTGAAGATCTTTCTGAGAAGGTGCTCGCCTACTTAGTGAAGTACGTTGAAGCCAACCAAGGGGCAGTCTTCATTGCTGAGCATGACCAAGAGAGAAACGAACAGGTGCTTCGTATGGCGACCTGTTATGCCTACGAAAAGAAGAAATTCGAGGATAAAGTCGTTCGGCTAGGACAAGGACTGGTGGGGCAAACTTTTTTAGAAAAGAAAACCACCCATCTCACTAAAGTACCCCAAGATTACGTCAATATTACCTCAGGATTAGGAGAAGCCACTCCGGGTCATCTTCTAATTGTTCCGCTAATCGTTAACGAGAACGTAGAGGGTATTATTGAATTAGCCTCGTTTAAAGATTTTCCATCTGATACTATTCAGTTTCTAGAAAAAGTAGGCGAAAGTATTGCCTCTGTAATAGCCTCTAGCCAAGCCAGTTTGCGTACCGCCCGCTTACTGGAAGAAACCAAAACCAGTGAAGAAGAATTGCGCGCCGCAGAAGAAGAGATGCGACAAAACAACGAAGAGCTACAAGCTATTCAGGAAGAAATCAGTCGTAAAGAGCAAAGTCAGGCCGCGCTATTTCAAGCAGTGCAACAGTCCATCGGTATTTTGGAGGTGGAACCTGACGGTAAAATCATTCAGGTTAATGATACGTTAGCGCATTACCTAAACTACGCTCCGCATGACTTGAGAGGTCAATTTAATGAAAAGATCATCAAGCAAGATAAGGGATACACATCTTTCTGGCAGCAGCTTCAAGCGGGTAAAGCCAGTCAAACTTCATTACAGTTACAGCACAAACGGTCTGATGTTAGCACCCTGGCAGTAGCGGGCAATCCGGTAGCGGGTCAAGATACTATTATGTTACTATTCTGGATTGAAAGCCCAATTGAAGTAGTATAGTTAGAAAATCATTCTTGGCTCTATCAGCAACAGTAAGGTAGCGATCTCCGTATGCTACCCCGCTGGGTTTTTTCTCTGGACTCAGCCTTAACAACCGCCATTTTTTAGTATTTTTCGGTTTTGTATCACCTACTCCCTAACTATGGACCGGAATCTACTTACTTTTTGCTTTTCGCTCATTTTCTCTCTGTCATTACAAGCCCAAGTACCTTCTCCAAAAGAGGTTATTGGCTTTCAGATGGGAGCCGATTACGAAATTGCCGATTATACGCAGATTACCGATTATCTAGAGAAACTAGACGAAGCTAGTGAACGGGTGCAGATGCAGCAGATTGGCACATCGGTACTCGGGCGACCACTGTACGTTTTATTCATTTCCAGCAAAGAGAACCTCCGACAGCTAGATAAATGGAAAGAAATTAGTGCCAAACTAGCTCGAGCTCGTATTCCCGACGACGAAGCTCAACAGCTTGCGCAGGAAGGCAAAGCCATTATTTGGATCGATGGGGGCATTCACTCCACCGAAAGAGCGGCTACCCAGTTCCCACCCGAACTAGCCTACATGGTGGCTACCGAAGAAACGGCGGAGATGAAGAAAATTCGGGAGAATGTCATCTTTATGCTCATGCCCAACATCAACCCCGATGGACTGGATATTGTGGCGGACTGGTATAAAAGAAATCTGGATACTCCCTACGAAACTTCTTATCCTCCGGTGCTCTACCACTACTACGTAGGCCACGATGACAACCGGGATTGGTTTATGAATACCCAACCGGAAACTCGGGCGGTTACTAACTTACTGTTCAACGAGTGGTACCCGCAGATTGTCCACAACCAGCACCAATCCTCTCCCCGCTGGGCTCGAATATTTATCCCTCCCTTTTCTAAGCCGGTGAATCCGCACATTCATGCCGGAGTAGTGAACGGAGTAAATTTGGTGGGCAACGAAATGGCCACCCGCTTTGCGGTGAATAACATGCCGGGCGTGATTTCTGATGTGACCTACACCATGTGGTGGAACGGTGGCTTACGCACGACTCCCTATTTTCATAACCAAGTAGGCATCCTCACCGAAACGGCACACACTACTCCTACACCACGCTTTTACCCCCCCGATTCGCTACCCAAGACAATAGCTAACGGAGTGCCAACCGATGGAACAGCAATCAACTATCCTAGCCCGTGGAAAGGAGGCGAGTCTCGCTTTCGAGATGCAGTAGCGTACATGCTTACCGCCGGAATGGCCACCCTCAGCATTGGAGCGGATCGTAAAGAAAAGTGGCTGTACGATATGTACCGCATGGGTCGCGATGCAATTGAAGCGGAAAGTGATGCCTTTGCCTACGTAATTCCTACCGAACAGTGGAATGCCAGCGAAGCTCGTAACCTAGTTAATATTCTAATGCAGGGCGGGCTAGAAGTTCACCAAGCCGACCAGTCGTTTAGTGTGGGTGATACTACCTACGCCGAAGGTAGTTTTGTGCTGTACGGAGCGCAGGCGTTTCGTCCTTACCTAAAAGATTTGCTGGAAAAACAGGAGTATCCTGACATACGCCTCTATCCGGGTGGCCCGCCCAAAACTCCGTATGATCTGGCCGGTTGGACTCTGCCACTCCAGATGGGCGTACGCGTAGATCGTTTAGATAGTGAAGTGAAAATAAGAGCAACTGCGGTAACTAAAGCAGTGCGACCTACCTCTGGTAAAACCGCTGAGAGTGCAAATTTTGCGTACGCATTAAGCCCCAGAGACAATGCCAGTGCCCAAGCGATAAACTATTTATTAGCCGAGCAAGCCAAAGTACATTGGCTGGGCGAAGCAACTGATAATCTGAATGCAGGAACCCTTCTTATTGAGCGTGATGAAAATACCGAACTTCAACTTACTCAACTGGCTGATTCCCTCGGTCTTACCTTCACTGGAATTAACAATAAACCGGAAGCTACGCTTCATCAGATTCGCCAGCCTAAAGTGGGGTTGTACAAATCGTGGGTAGCCAATATGGACGAAGGCTGGACGCGCTGGCTACTGGACGAATACAACTTTCAATACGATACGCTGCACGATGAGCAAATCCGCACGGCGGATCTGGCGCAGTACGATGCTATTATTATTCCCGACCAAAGCCCCCAGCGAATTTTGCACGGCCATGCTATCTACAATATGCCGAAAGAGTACACCGGAGGGCTGGGGCTAGCCGGAACGCTGGCGCTACAAGACTACGTAAAGCAAGGTGGTACGCTCATCGCCTTCGATAAGGCGAGTGACTTCGCCATTCAGCAGTTTGGCTTACCCGTGAAAAATGTAGTGTCTGGCCTGTCCAGTAAAGAATTTTTCATTCCTGGCTCACTCATTCGGGCATCGGTAGATACCGCTCATCCCTTAGCCTACGGTATGCAAGATACGGTGGCTACTTCATTCTCCCGCAGCCGGGCTTTTGAAATCGTAAAGCAAGAGCGAGAAGGTGAAGGTGGCCAGGAAGATATTACTAAGCTACCCGACCCAACCGTGGAAACTATTGTTCGCTACGCCCAAGATGACTTACTGATGAGTGGCTGGGCCTTGGGTGAAAAGAAACACATCGGCGGTAAAAGTGCCATGATGCGGGTAAAACACGGCGAAGGGAGCATCGTTCTCTTTGGCTTTCGCCCCCAGTTCCGGGGTCAACCTCGGGGCACTTATAAGCTTATCTTCAACGCCATCTACAGCAGCACCGTCGATGATCTGCCGGTTTTGGTAAAAACGGAAGATGAAGAAAAGGCCGAGTGATGGCCAAAGTACGCTAAATTTTCATTAGCGTTTGTAGCACTCCCATATTCTCGCCATTACTCTTTACAATCAGAATGGGGATATTGCTGTCGCGATATACTAGTTTTTCGGCCACTGACCCCATCAAGATCGCCGAGGCAGCCGTACGGCCCCGAGAGCCAATCACAATCAAATCTACATCTGCTGCCTCAGCAAAAGCATGAGTTAGCTCAGCATGTTTTCCGTCGTCCGTAGCCACATATTCGCAAGGAGTATCCGGTGGGAAGCTGTGCTTAGTTAGAAATTTACGACAATCTTTCTCAGCGTGCGCCTGCATGATTTTCTCAAATTCTTCTCGGGATTTACCAGTTTTATAGTAACCAATGGGCACGCGGTAGACGTGCGTCATAAGTAACTCCATTGAGGGTGCACTTGAGAGGTCTAACGCCCGCTGCATGGCCAAAGCAGCGTGATCTGAAAAATCTACAGGCACTAGTATCTTGTTAAGCTTAGCCTTGAAATCTTGAGTAACTAATAACAGAGAGCAAGGACATTTTCGGGCAATTTTGCTCGAGACAATACCCGATCCTTGTAAGCTCTTCTTGCGCCCCATCAGAATTAGATCAATGTTCTTGACTTTACATAGCTTTAATACTTTGTCAATAGCATTTCCTTCTTTAACAATGCAGTTAACATCTAGTGTAGAGCTATCAAAGTAGTGATCTACTTTTTTCTGGATATCAGCTATGATACTTTCGTCCATCGGCTCTAGCAGTCCGGGAAATTCTTTAAGCAGATCAGCCGGTAACTCCAAGTCTTTAGCAACATGAACGAAAAAAATACGCTCAACCGGCAGCAACTTGCTCAGCATATGCGTGTACTGAATGAGATAGTCATCCATCTCGGTGAGATCCAACGCTACTAGGATAGATTTAAAGGGTTCTTCTGTTGTTGTTTTCATGGTTTTTCAATTTTAGGTCACAATATTCCGCGAATGAGGAAGAGAGAGGCAAAGGCAATGATGGCGTAGAGTTCGGGAAATACCGCCAGAATGAGTGCCCTACCAAAAACATCGTTGCCCGATCCGATGCTATCGATACTACTGGCACAAACTTTACCCTGGTACATACCGGATAACAGTCCGGCTATTCCCAGAGCCAATCCTCCTCCTAATACTCCCGCACCTTGCATGAGCGTCATGTCGGCACTGATCAATTCCTGGAGAATGAAGAATCCGGCAAACCCGTACAGCCCCTGGGTACCAGGTAAAGCACTTAAAACGATGAAGGAGCCAAAGGCTTCAGGACGTTTTTTTAAAGCACCCACGGTAGACATGGCACCAATTGCGGTACCCATCGCGCTACCGCAGCCAGAAAGCCCTACTAATAGGCCGATGCCAATAAATGCGAGGGTTAAAGGTAGCGTTTCCATAGTTTTCTCTTTTTTGTGTGAAACATTAATTTTTTCTAAGCGGTCGGTAGGCTACTCCGCCCCCTTCAAACTGAGCGTTATTGTAAAATTCAACAAAAGTAAGCCGTAGCGGATGGACAAACGCTCCCAATGCTGCCAGGGCGAAATTGAGGCTATGCCCTGCAATTAGAAATAGGATACCAAGCAAAATTCCCCACCACTGGTCACCCATAATTTGCATTCCGATTTGATTAACGACTAGGCCTAATACCGATGATGCTACCCCCAGCGCAAACAAGCGCACGTAGGAAAGTACATCCCCCAGAATACCGGTCAGGATGAAAAACAAGGGTAAAATTCCGCTGGCTACCCGGTTCAGCACCGGTAAATCTAAATTGTGGAAAAACAACACCAGTAGAACTCCCAGCACTAGCGTAATTTTTCTCTCGATAGCGAAGGGGTGCAGAGCCGCCACTCCCTGCATGTCGGCCAAAAAGATCCAAATTAGGCTTACCACAATCAGGAGCTTTCCTATCTGAGAAAGGCTGGCCAGCAGACTCCGATAGTATACCCGGTTGATAATCGACACAATAATTCCGGTCAGTATTTGTACGACCCCAATCAATAGTGCCACGTTGAAAGCATTGAAGACTACCCCACGATCGTCAGGAATAACTACGTACTGAGCCAGATAAGTCAAAATTGGGTGGGAATCATTTCCTACAATAGGCAGCCCAAATACACTACCCGATTTCACTACCCCCATTAGCGTAGTGAAGAGTCCCAAAATAATTCCCAGAACAGCGATGTTTCGCGCATCCTTCAGGAAGGTGAAAGCCCCTATTATTGCCGCCAGTAGTAAGATCAACCCGTATCCGGCATCGCCGAGACAGTACGCAAACAGAATAGGGTAGAATACTGCGATGAACGGAGTAAGATCGATCTCGTAGTAGCCTGGTAGCTGAAAAATTTTGGTGATGGATTCAAAGAGCTTCGGATATTTTGGGTTCTTCAGAAGCACCGGCACGGTGTCATCGGCAGTAGGATTAGCCACGGTATAGGAGAGTTTTTCTCGCTGAAGGTAGTGCAGAAGCCGCTTTTCCATAGTGGCTGGAAACCACCCCTTCAAATGCAAAATGGCTCCGTCGCCGTACTCTTGATAGCTTCCATTCGCTACCTGAAACATCCATTCATTGTTAAGCTGGGTTAACTTCTTTTCCAGCAGTACTTGATAGGGCAAATACGAGCGCACCTTTTCGGCAATTGCCTCTCTTCTTGTCCCCAGTTCGTTCTCCCTGGTCTTAACTTCAGCCAACCCAATGGTGGGAAGTTCAATCATTTCAAAAGGTAGCGAAGGCTTTTCACCCTGGGATAGTACGACAAAATAGGTTTGATCTGGCCCTCGGTGAATAACTTGGTAGACTAGCTGGGTGAAATCATACTGATTGAATTCCTTGTTGGTGGCGATCCAGAAAGATACACTAAGCCCCGACTGAATCAGTAGGGCAATGTTCTCGGGGCGGAAATCACCCCAAGGCGATAGTTTTTGTCGGCTCTTACGAAGCGATTCACTCTCCTGAACAATGGAGTCTCTTTGGTACTTTAGTGCTAAGAGCTGCTCTATCACCTGATCGGCCGTTGGCTCTGGTGCCGTTGTAGAAGCAGGGAAATCTTGCTCATCATCGGCAACATCACGAAGTGCCTCTAGCGCTTTATTGACCTTATTTTTTTCAAGCTCTAGCTCCTCAATCGTTTTATTAACAAAACTGCTGTCAAGTTCAAGGTGTACTACTCCTAGTTCCTGAAGCACGGAGGTTATTTTTTCCCGCTCGCGGTGGTGGGCCAGTAAGTTTAATTTCTTGAACTTAGCTTTCATGTCGCGGCCCTCCTATCCTTTTTCTTCTTGACAATTTTTTGCGCCGCTTTCGCGATATTCTCTTTGTCTTCTAAGAAACGCTTAATCTTCCGAATGGCCTCTTCATACGCTGGTATCTGTACTTTCTCGTAGAGGTTTACTTTCTGGGTGGTTTTCTTCCGGGCTATATTCAGTAGTCTACGCTGCGTAGCCTTCGCTTCAATTTTAATATCCATAGCAATCACTTGCTGCATAATATGGATACCCGCTGGAACCCAAGCCGGATAATGCCACCAACTTATATCTGCCAAGCGGAACGTAGGTTCATTAACATCGGGTACAGTTACTCCCACTACTTTCTTCTGATAAACCCCTGTATCTTCTAGCTGAATAACCGGAGGAAACTCACTCCAAAATGGCTGAAATGATTCCAGCGTTTGGGTGAGTTGAGCGCGCTCGTTTACGAGTTTTTCTAGTGCTCGAGCTGCTTCCTTTTCTTCTTGGCGCAAGGCTGTTTCTTTATTCTTTAGAATAGGTAATGCTTTCTCGCGAATGCTTAGTTGTCGGCGAAATTGCTGGATGACTGATTTATTATATTGAAATTTCATTGCCATCGTTCTATAATTGAGGTGCGAGTTCCGATTCTGTTTCTTGAACCTTCCAGTACTTTTCTATCAGTTGTTCCTTCACCCCGATTTCGTATTTCTGAAAGTACTTGGCAAATAAGTACCATCCGGTATCCAGCATTTCGTCGATGGGTATATTGATATCGATTGCCAACAGCCGCATGGCGTATTCTTTGGCAAATGCCAAGCATTTTTCATCATATTCGTTGAGGTCAAACCCATTCTCTCGTTTGGTTTTGGCCCCCATAGCATCGGCGTATAGCCGAATTAGGGCGTTCATCACCTGCGGATGATCTTCTCGGGTCTTTTTACCAATTACATTTTGCTTAAGTCGCGACAGGCTGCGAAAGGGATCGATAATGACTTTACCAATATCGGTATCGTGTTTCAAAAACAGTTGTCCCTCGGTAATGTAGCCAGTATTGTCAGGGATAGCGTGGGTGATGTCGCCTTCGTTAAGAGTGGTGACGGCAATAATGGTGATAGACCCGCCGTGCCCAAACTGTACGGATTTTTCGTAGATACTGGCCAAGTCGCTGTAGAGCGATCCGGGCATAGCATCCTTAGAAGGAATCTGATCCATCTTGTTGGCTACAATGGCTAGGGCATCGGCGTACAATGTCATATCAGTGAGTAGCACCAGCACATTCTGCTGCTGATCGTGAGCAAAGTATTCGGCTGCCGTACAGGCCATATCCGGAATTAGCAACCGTTCTAAGGGCGGGTTTTCAGCAGTGTTGATGAAGGAGACGATTTTATCCAGGACTCCTGCCCGGGCAAATGTATTTTTAAAGAAAAGGTAGTCATCGTTAGACAGGCCCATTCCGCCCAAAATAATTTTATCGGCTTCGGCCCGCATCGCCACTTCGGCTAGTACCTGATTGTAGGGCTGGTCGGAATCCGCAAAAAAAGGAATCTTCTGTCCGGTAACGAGCGTGTTATTTAGGTCAATGCCCGCAATGCCGGTAGCGAGCAGTGTAGAGGGTTTGGCTCGCTTAACTGGATTGACCGTGTCGCCGTTAATTAATCGCTCTTCGCCAACCAAAGCGGGGCCACCATCAATAGGATCGCCATAGGCATTGAGGAACCGACCTGCTAGTAAATCCCCTACCTTCAGGGTAGGTGGGGTTCTGGAAAAAACCACTTCCGATTCAGAGGATAAACCTTCGGTGCCCGAGAAAACCTGCAAGGTCACTACCTCATCTACCACACTAATTACTTGCGCTGGCTGACCATTCACCCAGCCTAGCTCTCCGTAGCGTACCCCTTGGGCTACTACATCGCAGGTAGCTTTGGTAATTTTCGTGAGCTTGGTATAAATCCGTTGAAATGCTTTAGTTCTCATCGCTGTGGTTCGTTTCTAGGGTCAGGTTTACCCCGCTTACAATTGGCTTTTTTTCTTTCGTAAGCTCGGCGTCTAGTTCGGCTTCGTATTTTTTGAAGCTTGCCGATGCAAAAGCAGCATAATTCATTTGTTTCAGTAGGTTGATTAGCTTTTTGAAGTACACTCCCACCGCTTCAAAGTCAGAAAAAGAAAACGCTGTTTCGGCTATTTCCATCACTTTGTTGAGCATATATCGTTGCCGTTCAATGGGTGTATTCATGTCTACCTCGTCGAAGGAGTCTTGCTGAATTAGGGCAAAGTCAATTAACTCACTTTTCCAGAAACTGATATGATAGGTTACCGGAACCGCATCATCGCCCAGAATGCTGATTTGATCGCGGGCTTCCAGCCCATCCCTGACTAAATCTTTGGCTCTTTTCACCAGAGGTACCCAGCCCGGCTGGAGGGTAGTTTCGGCATCATCAATAAATTCGGGATAATCAAGATACTTAGAGTAAGACGCTAGCGAATCGATGGCCGGGTACCGCTTGGCATCAGCCCGCTTTTGCGAGAGCGCGTAAAAACACCGCGCCACTTTACTGGTAGATTCCGTCACCGGTTCTTTAAAGTTACCCCCAGCAGGAGACACCGTACCGATAAAGGTGACGGAGCCTTGTTTTCCGTTACTAAGCTCTACCAACCCAGCCCGGCTGTAGAAGTTAGCAATGGTAGCGGGAAGTTCTACCGGAAAGGCATCCTGCCCCGGAAGCTCTTCCATTCGGTTCGACATCTCCCGTAGTGCCTGTGCCCAACGGGAGGTAGAGTCAGCCAACATGAGTACTTTCAACCCCATGTTCCGGTAGTATTCGGCCAGCGTCATACCTACGTAGACTGAAGCTTCCCGAGCAGCCACCGGCATATTGGATGTGTTGCAAATAATGGTGATTTTTTCGTCCAACTTTCGCCCGGTAATAGCATCGGTGAGTTGAGGAAATTCGGTAAAAATCTCCACCACCTCGTTAGCTCGCTCGCCACAAGCTACAATGATGACAATATCGGCCTCACTATTTTTGGCGATAGCCTGCTGCAAAACTGTCTTCCCCGTGCCAAACGGACCGGGAATATAGCCAGTACCACCTTCGGCAATAGGGTTGAGCGTATCGATCACTCGTAAACCCGTCTGCAAAATATTGTAAGGTCGGAGTTTATTTTTAAAGGTATTAATTGCCAGCTTCACCGGCCACTTTTGCCGCATTGATACTGAATGCTCCTCACCTTTCTCGGAGACTAGTGTAGCAATTGTGGCTGAGATTTTATAGTCGCCGGGTTTGCTGACTGATGCTACTGTAAAATACCCAGTCATGGCGAATGGCACCATGATTTTATGATCCACCCAATTTTCCTGGACGCTTCCCAGCCAGTCGCCGGCTTGCACCTGATCGCCCGATTTAACAATGGGAGTGAACGAATACAATACGTCGTCATCCAGCGGATCGGTCACCTCACCCGTACCGATAAAAATACCTCCCATTTTGGAAAGATCGTTCTGAAGGCCATCGTATCGTTTGGAAAGAATGCCCGGGCCAAGCTCCACCTCTAGCATACGTCCGGTGAACTCTACTTCGCTTCCCATATTGATGGTACGGCTCGACTCAAATAACTGGGCTGAAGCAATATTTCCATTGACCCGGATTACCTCCGCTTTTAGTTTTTTGCCCTCGCTATGGATCAGGCAAATCTCATTCTGAGTAACCGAACCCTGAGCTTCTATTGAAATGAGGTTAGCGATAACCCCGGTAACTTTACCTCGAGTCATACTGTGGGGGATTTAGACGTTTGAACTTGATTATTAATTGCTAGCCGAATCGTCTCAAAGTGGCTTTCTTCTTGGCTGGATACTAACCTGTGCCACCTAATGACGATTAGTAGCTTTACTACGTAGACAAATACTTGCTCCCGACCGAAAAAGCCGGTAGTTTCTTCTAGGTAACTCCACCGTAGCTGGTCCATCAGCTGCTCAATCTGGTTGGGTTGGTAGGTAGCGATGGTTTCTCCCAGAAGTTCAATGTAAGGATATTCCCGCAGTAAACTGGTTGGCACCGTTCGTCCTTTGCCTAGCCCGCCTCGAGCTATATCACTTTCTGAGGTAGGTTGGGTTAAAAAGCGAAAATGTGATGCGTTGTAAGCCGCCGCTATCTCCTTTAAGCATCGATCAAACTGAAAGTAGTTATTAATAAATGCGTCTTGCTTTTCAGCTTCTTCGTAAAAAGCTCTCCACAGTTGCGCCTCTATCGTTCGCGGAGGCATCGCCGCAAACTGGTCTTCGTACTCATCAAGAAATTCGCTCATGTAAGCAGGAAGAACCGCGCGCTGCCGATGGTAGTCTTGAAGCACCGCCTCCGTAATTATCGATGGAAACAAAAAAGCTGCCTTAGGAAAATTTTTGTACGTATGAAACAAAATGTTAAGCAGGTTGCGGTTATCATTGGGGTGTAGTAAGTAGCGAAACAGCTTCTCATCAGTGGGCACGAGATTGCGCCGAATGGTATCCAGCACTTCCTCAAAATCAATTTTTTGAGCGTCCATCCCTAGACGTAAATCGGGTAATCCAGCTATGAGATAGTAGTAGCTCATGTTGATTGAGAGAAAAGTAGTTGGGCAGTCTGCTCTTCCAAGTAAGGGGCAAACAGGGCAACAAAATCACTTTCAGTAAACGAAATTTGGTAAGCATTGGCTTTCTCGGCAATCCGAAAACCGCTACTCAGCCGATCGCTGAACGTAATGAATAAGTTCTTGGCGTGCGCTCGAATACTTTGCCGAAAAGCTTCTTCCAATTTATGCTCTAGCTCCTTGGGCAGCAGCAGTTCTAGTTCGTCCGTAGATTTCCAACTAGCGATTGCTTCTAGTATGGCGGTCTGCATGAAAGAATGGTCGGCAAAAGCTTCATTTGTACTTTTGTGCAATATTTTTTGTGACAGTAAGTGCTGGATCTCTTCTTTTAGATCGCTCACCAACTGCTTACCCTTGAGTTGTAATTCCTTTTCAGTGCTTCGGGAAATACGAGCGGCTTCCCGCTGCGCGTCAGTAATAATCTTCTTTGCTTCTTCTTGTGCTGCTCTAACTACTCGATCGTGCTCTGCCGTAGCCTTAGTCAGAATTTCTTCCGACTCTTTGGTTGCTTTCTCAATGCCCTCCTGATAAATCTTATCGGTTAGGATATCTAGGTTATTCATGTCAGCCATAGCTTTTCCGGTTATTTAAGTACCAACAACGGAAGAGGACTGTGAAACGTCATTTTCTCAGTAAGACTCTCCCTGAATAGTCTTTCAATAAAGCTGTAGCTCTTGGGCAGAATAGCGATCAGGCCAATATTGTTGTTTTTGCTGTAGTCAATAATTTCGTCTTTTACTTCACTACTAAAAGTAAAGTTGAACGTGGTTGGAACATTTTCTAGTTTCCTACGCACCAACTGCCGGTAAGCTATTTCTTGAGTCGTCATGGTCTTTTCATCTCGGTTGAGCGTAATAACATCTACGTCAAGCTTTAACTCTTCCACAACTTCCAACAGAAAATCGAGGGTATGGTACTGAGCTTCCTTGCTGTAGTCACATACCAGTCCTACCCTCTCTACTGCTACCAAGCTTGTGTGGTCGGGTAATACCAAAACCGGTACATCTACACTTTTTATAATCCGGGCGGTCTTCGTTCCCCAAAGTTCGCCAAACCCCCGGGCGCCCTTGGTAGCCATTACAATCAGGTGGGTTCCCTCTTCTTTGGAAGCGTTGATGATGCTCTCGATCAGGAAGCCAAGTTCCTTACGAAACTCATAATTTATCGTACTCAGCTTTTTGTGCTGATCTAGCAACCTGTTGAACTGTGAATCAATGCCCCTTTCTAACTCCTCTAGGCTTTTAGCCAACTGCTGGCTAGATCCGTCTTCTACAACCGGTCGGTGGTACACATGATAAATAATCAGTTTTAAGCTAAACCTTTCGGCATAAACAATTGCTTGATCTAATGCCTTACGGGCTCTCTCTGAAAAGTCAGTGGGAAATAGTATCGTTTTCATGGCTAAAGGTTGTTTAAAGAGACTCAACTTACTCTTGGCTATTATACAAGAAGTAGCTGATTGAGACCATGATCGTAGTTGGGTGGTAGCATGATAAATATCATACCCTTACATATACTTACAGCATAGGAATTTACGGCGGTAACGTCACGCACACGCTCAATGTCAGTTGTCAAATTTACAATCTGGTTGTACCTAAGGTTGTACAAATAGGGAGTACTATACTACTTCAGTGTCAACTTCGCAGATATGGCATGTACTATAGAGCAGGTTAGGGATTAAGCGTAGCCTTTTAATAACCAATCGCTACGCTTT
This sequence comes from Tunicatimonas pelagia, assembly GCF_030506325.1. Lineage (NCBI taxonomy): Bacteria > Pseudomonadati > Bacteroidota > Cytophagia > Cytophagales > Catalimonadaceae > Tunicatimonas > Tunicatimonas pelagia. The sequence goes on from NZ_CP120683.1 coordinate 2,747,687, forward strand.
GCGGGTAATGTAGCGGAATTGATTGCACTAGCAAGGATACACGAAACTCAGACTGTTTGATACCCCTTTAAGGAAGTCAGCGAGAAAGGAACTGATAGCTCCCAGTAGGTATTTCATAAACCCGATACCTTTCTTCTCGCTCAAAATCTAATTCTTTTCCATTGACATGCGTACTAGCGTAATGATCCGGTATATACACCTTCGCTACGGTTTGCTCGGGTACTTCTAGGGATAAGCGATACTCTCGCGCCACCTCAATTTCTACGGTGATTTTCCCGCGAATGCTAGGGACTTCACCTTTCACTTGTTTGAGCGAGCCGAGTTGCGGCTTCACCTGAAAAGTTTTGTAACCGGGTGCGGTGGGTGATACTCCGGCTACGTACTGGGAAAGCAAGGTGAGTCCTCCGCCACTCCAGGCGTGGTTGGTAGTGCCGCCTCCATAGCCTTCTGAGCCAATACCCCAACCTTCCCAGAGGGTGGTGATCGTAGGATGGTCAACCATCTTAGCAAATCGTTTTTTCATTCGCTCCAGAGCGTACTCTGCGTAGCCCATTTGAAACAGAGCCTCCAGTACGTACTTTTCCATGTAGGGGCTGGCGTGCCATTCGCACTGAAGCACTTGGTAAATAGCTTCGTATTTATCTTCATCAGCTAATCCAGCCACTACCGCTAGCCCTTGGGGTCGGTCATCTGTTTCTCCCTGATGATTAAGAGATTGATAATAACTATCCTGCCAAAAAGCTTGGTTAAACGCTGATTTGAATGCTTTCATTTGCTGGACTACACTGTCTGTTTCATCGTGGTGACCCAACACCTCCGCCATTTTCTGAAGCCCCTTCAGTGCAAGGTAGTACTGCGTATTGATGAGTAAGGGGACATCTTGGTGCTCACCCCAATCGCCCCAGGTCCAACCACCCTCTCGTACCTGTACCGTTCCGTCATCTTTGAGTTTCCAAACTGACAAGTATTTTTTGACTGGTTCGTAAACATCCCGGATCGTTTCCAAGTCTCCACTATGCCAGTAGTAATTCCAGAAGCCATAGTAGCCTACACTGGCGAGCATTTGTCCCGGAAGCTCTTTATCCCAGTTTCCGGCGGGCACGGGGGAAAAAATTGTACCATCGGGGCGTTGCCAGTTCATGATTTCCAGTATGCCTTTACGGGTTAGCAAATCAGCCTTGCGATCCAGGGCGTAGAAAGTTTCACCACTTTCTAGTACCGCATCACCCCACCACTGTGCCCGCTCTCGGTCAGGGCAGTCCATGTAGGTATCGCGCATGGTGATGTACAACGTGCGACGAGCTTTCTCCCACAGTTGATTATAGAACAGATCATTGCAGGTGAAGCTACCAGCAAACTCGGTGTCGTAACCGCTTTCCCGGTACTTTAAGCCTAACACTTTAATTCCCTTAGGAAAATGATAGCGCACATGATGACCGTTGATCCAACCCAGATTCTCGTAAGACTGTCGCCCTTCTCTGGTGATGTAAACCGCCCGAACATTCGGTGGTCCACCGCCAAAGTAGTGATCGGTACGAATATCGATCTTTCCACCTGCCAGAGCTTCTATTTCAAAATAGGGCGTTACTTGGGCATTGTAAGGCAACTGTACAATCACCGTGTCACCTGTAGAAATGAAAGGAAATGAGGGGGCATTTGAATAGTCTTTCAGCCCGAAATCCTTCCACTGCGGAATAGGTCGCTTTACCAACTGATTCCAGGGGGCTACCGGAGGAACTCCCAATGTTTGAGCAGTGGGTAACTCGCTATCGTCAAAATTATCGGCAACGAATGAGAAATCGCCCCGACGGGCATCAAACTGAATGTTAGATTCCGGCAAACGGAAGTTGGGATGGGGCGGAACGGTATTGCCAAAGGCCGGATGCACCCAGGCTTTCCAAGTGCTATCGGTCAAAATTTCTATTCCCTCAGCTTGTACATCAAGCAGTAGCCCGGCCTGACCGCTACTTTTGTGAGAAAACCCATCTTTACCGAAGTAGTGAACCAGCACGGCAACTACGTTTTGCCCTTCCCGAAGATTTTCAGAAATACCTACTTCGTCGTAGTACGTATCCTGCGGGGTAGGCCCACGTTTGAGTCCACCCTCCCGGACTACCATTTTACCATTAATCCATAGCCAATACTTAGAATCAACCGCAATTTTAGCAGTTACCGATGAATCAGGCAGTTGGTCAATGGATATTTCTTTTCGGAAACAAATCCAGCCGTTAGCAGAGTCGACCTTAGTTTGCGGGGCGATCCACTGAGCTTTCCAGGACTCATCTGATACTACTTCTGCTGTCGTAAGGGCATTCGTTTCAGAAGTGCAACTACTGAATAAATAGAATACTAACCCTACAGCGAAAATTACACTGATGATATACTTCATTGGGTGAAGGAGACCCCGGAATTCACTTTCGCTCATCCGGGGATATATATTACTTTATAATTTTAGCTCGTTCTACTGGCTTGCCCCTTCCCAGCCAGGGGTTTGTTCAAATCCGAAGTTTTCCACTTGCCCAAGCGGTATTCCTAGCAAGATTCGGATATTGGTGTAGGCTTGCGCTAGAACAGTCACTTTCTGAGCCTTTTGTGCCTCGCCGTGAGCGGTCATCACCTCTACGGCTCGACCAGTACGTAACAGATCAAACCAGCGATGATTTTCAAACGCTAATTCTCGGCGGCGCTCATTGGCAATAGTTTGGGCTAGGTCGGCCAATTCTCCCGGACTTAAACTTGGATCGGGTAATGCCCGAGTGCGTATTTGCTCTAAGATAGCTACTGGATCACCTCCACCTACTTCTTGGTAACACTCGGCTAACATAAGTAAAGCATCAGCGTAGCGAAACATGGGAAAGTTTACATCCTGCAAACCCTGCACTGGGAATCCAAAGTCAAACTTACTCATCCAGGGTTCTACAGAAGTGCTGTCTTCGTAGAAAGAGATATTGTGCTGAAAGCGGGCATCGGTTGTGTCGTATACGTTAATCAGACTTTGGGTAGGCTGGTTTTGTCCGGCTCGGGGATTGGCCGGACCACTATCACCTAGTATATCGTTACCACTATTAAACGGTACAAAACGCGACATAAAGTCAGAACCCTGCCCTAATGCTACGGAGTGCTGTATCTCAAACACCGATTCGCTGTGATTTTTATTGGCCGGATCAAATACACTACGGTAATCAGGCAGCAAAGTGTAGCCTAGTCCTTGCATTTGTTCCAGTAACGGAATAGCTTCATTGAATTGCTGGAGTGCCATATGCATTTTGGCCTTCAGCATAAGTGCTGCTCCGGCGTTGGCTCGACCCGATGCAATCTCACTAGGGTTGGGCAATAAGTCAATAGCCTCTTGTATGTCCGCCAGTATATTTTCGTACACTTGCGCTACCGGAGTTCGCTCCAAAAATTCATCTGATAGAATCTCGTCGGGAGAATTACCTGCTGAGGTCACGTAGGGAACATCGCCCCAGAGCTGCGCCAGATTGAAGTAAAACCAAGACCGTAGAAACAAAATTTCGCCCCGCCGAATATTCCGGGTAGCTTCATTGGCAAAGGTAACCCCATCCAGGTTTTCTAAGGCGAAGTTGGCTCGGGAGATACCGGAGTAGGCAGCGTTCCAGTAGCCTCCTATCACCGGGTTAGCTGCCGACATTAAGAACAGATCTACCTCCTCACTGTCGCTGCCACCCCGGTCTGCCGGGTTGTACTGAAATGAGGTGTTATCGGATCGATTTTCCCCAAACCGCCAATGACTATTATTAACTAGCTGTCGGTTTATATTATAAATAGCGGTTACGGCTTCGTTGAGCTGTTGCTCATTGGTGAAGAAGCCCTGAGGGGTTTGAAAGGTACGGGGTGGTTCATCCAGAAATTCTTCACACCCTGAAAATAGCATTAGTGCTACTAGATATAGTATGTACTTATTCATGGTTCTGATTTAGAAGGTTATGTTGGCACCCAGTGTGAATATTCGGGAGATAGGATAGGCACCGTAATTTACGTTTCGTACCAGGGCACTGTCACCCGAACGATTGATCTCCGGGTTGCCGTTCTCGTAGTTGGTAATCAAAAATGGGTTCTGAATACTAGTATAAATTCGGGCGTTTTTGAAGAAGTTATTTGCCACTTTACCACTCAGATTGTAACCTAGTGTAATATTTCGCACCCATAGATAATCGGCATCTTCTATAAACAGTGAATTCGGCTGACGATACCGCTGGCGACTTACCGGACTGGCCGTACCCGGAATTGTGGTACTCGCTGGATCTAAGCCAGGGCGCCAACGCACCAGTTGCCGACGGTCTACATTAAAGTTGCCGTCTTGGTTACTATTGTATTGACTAAAACCATTGATGATTTGCTGGCCAGTTGAACCCACAAAAACTACATTAAAATCAAAGTTTCGGTAGCGCAGGTTATGCGTCATTCCGTAGATAAAATCGGCATTCGGGTTACCAATAATCACAAAATCCTCGGCATCACCTAGCACTCCGTCGTCATTGCCATCTTCGTATTTCAGTGAGCCTTCTACCGCTCCTCCGTACTTAGGTACGTCGGGATTGTCAATTTCTTCTTGAGTAAACAATCCAGTTACGTTGAAGCCTCGATAGAGCGCTAGCTCCTCGCCTACGGCCGTTTCAGTGAAGGCTCGAGCGATAGTTCCGGGGCGGATAAAGCCCGACTCAGCCGCTAGCTCCAGCACCTTGCTACGGTTGCGGGTAAAGTTGAAATTAGCATTCCATACCAAATTCTGGCTATTGAGCACGTTCTTAAAGTTGAGTTCTATCTCCACACCCCGGTTTTGGATACTCCCTAAGTTGGTAATGATACTGCTAAAACCAGAGGTTCGTGGCAATGGTAGGTTAGCTAGAAAGCCCGACGTTTCTATGTTGTAGTAGTCGGCGGTAAAGTAGAGTCGATCGTCTAGCAAGCCAACGTCTATTCCAAAGTTAAGCTCCTGCGCTTCTTCCCAAGTGAGCAAGGTATTCGGTAAAGCCGTTACGGCACTACCCGCCGCGAATTCACCACCGAAGATATAATTAGGGCCTGAGTTGATCGTTCCTTGCGCCTGATAGTTTCTCACATTGGCATTACTACCGCTGACCCCGTAACCAGCTTCGATCTTCAAGTCGGAGATCAGCCCTTCTTTACTAAAGAAAGGCTCGTTAGAAATTCGCCACGCTACTGCTAGTGAGGGGAAATTACCGTACCGATTGTCGGCACCGAAGCGGGAAGAACCATCCCGACGAATTGTTCCGGTTAGGTAGTAGCGACTCATGTACGAGTAGTCGAGCCGACCAATCAGCGATACTAAGGTATTCGCCCCATATTCGCCCCGACCCGTAAAATTATTAATATTTTCAGGATTGACATTACCCGAATTAGGAATGCGAATAGACTCATCTATAATATCCACCGCACTGATAATGGTGTTTTCCCCTTCCCGTTTTTCCATAGTAAAACCTGCCAAAGCATTGATCTGGTGGCGGTCGTTAATTGTAGTGGCGTAGTTCAGCGTATTTTCCCATACCAGATTCAGATTGGTAAACTCACTGATCCCTGCCCGAGCCTGTCGGGTTCCCTGTAGGTTGGGGGTAATGTTACCTGCTCCGGGGAAATCAGAGGGTTCAAAAGTAGTGTTCCGGCGGTCAATATATTGAACTGATCCAAAGGTGCGAGCCGTAAGGCCTTCGATAATATCTACCTCCAGATACAAGCTAGTTAGCAACTGATTAGTTCTTCGGCGGTCTTCGCGGGCAATAAGCAGATACAAAGGATTTACATTGTAAGAGGTTGTGATATTTCCTCTTCCTACATTAGTAAGTGTTCCGTCTTCATTACGAACGGGGGCTGAAGGGTCGGTCCAACGTGATAAAGGCACGGCTGAAAATATGCTAAAATCATTCCTTCCGGCATCGGTTCGAGCACCAGTAGCCACAGTATGAGTAGGAGCTAAATTCACCCCAAACCGTATTCTATCAGTTACATCTACATCCATATTGGCCCGAATACCATACCGCTTGAAATTGGTATTAATGAGGGTTCCGTCTTGATCCATAAAATTGGCCGAAACATTATAACGAGCACTTTCCGCCCCTCCACTTACATTGACGTTATAGTTCATCATCAACGCATTCCGTGTAATTTCATCAAACCAATAGGTTCCTTCTCCTTGATCACCTACTGCCGTCAAACGATCTAGTTCTGCTTGCTCACGGGGGCCTAGCTGCCCAACGGCAAAGCGGCGGTCTTCAAAAAACTGGATGCGGTACTGACGTAGCTCCTCGGCATTGAGCAAACTAGGCCGCTCGAAGTCGGGTATAGTTTGTTGACCCGCCGAAACCCCAAACGTAATACTAGGCTTACCTACTTTGCCTCGCTTAGTAGTAATTATAATTACTCCGTTGGCGGCTCGGGAACCATAAATTGCTTTGGAAGAGGCATCTTTTAGCACACTAATAGACTCGATGGAAGATGGATCGATCGCATTGAGAATAAAATTATCTCGCTGGCTATTCACGTTAGTTAGTGGAATACCGTCCACTACATACAGCGGGGCATTATTACCTCCGGTAGAAGCAATCCCTCGTACTAAGATTTCCGGTCCACCACCCGGTGCCCCATTCTGCCGCAGTTGCACTCCGGATACTTGCCCCGATAAAGCTTGCTCAACCGAGTTAATTGGCAGTTCAGCTATGGCTTCACCCCGAAGGGTGGAAACGGCTCCGGTTAAGTCGGCTCGATCCCGTGTGCCGTAGCCTACTACCACTACCTCCGACAGAGACATAATATCCGGTGAAAGAACCATATCAATAGTGCTACGTCCGTTGATTTCTACTTCCTCAGTTAGATAGCCGACGGAAGAGAATACTAAGGTGGTAATATCGTCGCCAACGGTCAGGCGATAGTTACCGTCAATATCCGAAACAGTTCCTTCGGCAGTTCCTTTGGCCACGATATTGACTCCGGGTAAAGCTTCACCGTTTTCAAGATCGGTAATGGTTCCGCTAATGGTTTGCTCTAGTATATCTACTTGTATTCGTCGGTTACGATCCTTCCTCGAGGTATACTTTTGAACACTAATGTTATTATTAACTTGCTTGAATTTGAGCTTGGCTTGACGAGAAACCTCGGTTAGTATCTGGGCTACCGACTGATTCTCCATCTGAAGGGAAATCCGTAAGCGTTGGTCAATATCTTTGTTATCGTAAATAAATTTGAAATCGGTCTTGGTTTCTATAGTACGAAGAACTTCTCGGGTTGAGGCGTTGTCAAAGTCTACACTAAGGGTTACTTTGTGAACATTTTTTACATTTTGGGCTGCTGCATTGTCAGCTACCACTAGGTTATAGAGTAGCATTTGTATCATAATTCCGCACGCCACGAAATAAGAGCCCATCTTTAGTAGAATTAGTAGGCGGTTTTTCATAATTTTAAGGTGTTTGTGTAATGCTTAAGTACTTCTTGGGCAATAGGAAATAATCGGACAAAGTGACAACAACTTCCCTTTGGTGTCTTTGTCGGTTGGTTATTTCCTGGCAAACATGTGCTAGCGGTGCCGTGCCTGGCATCGCTAGTTTTTTTTAACTACTGTCTTCGTAAACCATATTAGGTCTATTTAAAGGTTATTGTTACTTGTTTTTCGTCAATGGCGAAGTCAAAACGCTCGGCGTATCCTAAGTTGAGAAGCACGTTCTCTAGATTCTCATTGTTGAACCGACCGTTAACATCCCACGGTTGAGATGGAGTGCCCTGAATGAGAAATGAAACTCCGTACCATCGTTCCAATTCTCTCGTAACCTCTGCGAAACTCGCGTGATGAAAAATCAGTGTTCCTTCTCGCCACGCCAAATCTTCAAGATTGAACTCAGTGATACCTAGACTATCTGCATTCTGATAGTAAGTAGCCGACTCTCCCGGCTCCAAATAAAGAGTTTGACTATTAGCTGCCACGGCATTGGCAGGCTCTACCTGAACTTTTCCACTTACTAGCGCAATTGAGGCTTCTTCGCCAGGGTATGCTTTTACATTAAACGATGTACCCAGAGCAGTAGTGGCTACTCCTTGAGCAACTACTGTAAACGGTCGCTGCAAATCTTCAGCTACTTCAAAAAAAGCTTCTCCTTTTAAGCGTAACACCCGTGAGGTGTCGGTAAAGACTACTGGATACACCAAGCTACTTTCGGCATTGAGTTTCACAATAGAGCCATCGGGCAACTGGAACGTAGATTTCTGTCCCGCCGGGTTTTCACGGGTAACTAGTTCTACTGAAACTGACGAATCTGATTGAGAGAAGTATTGAGTAAAAAAGAAAGTCGCCAAAAAAGTAATCACTATAACTGCGGCGACTTTCAAAAAAGTAAGGGTGAAAAAGGGAGTCTTTCGACCATTTGGCTTACTATCTGATGCCGACGAAGCAGGTAGCTTCGCTTGAATAAGTCGTAGTATCTTCTGCTGGTCGTGCGCTATTTCGGGGATGTCGGTGTCTAGGCTATTCCAGTAAGCTTCTAGTTCTCGAAGCGTATTATCTTTCTCATTAGGATCACTCATCCAGCGTAATACTTGCTGAACTTCCTCAGGAGTACACTGATTTCGGAAAAACTTTTCTAGTAACTCGACGTCCATACGATAGGGTTAAATAGTAAAGCGGTTACTATAAATACAGCTAACTGGCCGTTAGCACCTATCGGATGAGAAATTTTTTCGAGGAAGCTTAAAAAATAAGGCTTATCACCAGCAAGAGAGGTACTTCAATGTCGTACTGACAAAGATAATTTCTTAGTGCCTTTAGAGATTTATTCATCTGGTTCTCTACCGTACTCACTGAAATATTTAGCTGCTTAGCAATTTCTCGATTGCTCAATCCCTCAAAGCGACTTAGCAAAAATATTTTCCGTCTCTTTTCGGGTAGCTGATTAATAAAGCGGTGGCTAATAGCACTTAGATCAGAAAAGTTCACCGCTTCTTCTGTCTGATTTCTTACTGAGGGAGCTGCCCGCTGGAGATACTCACGGTAAGCATGTTCAGTGACTTTGCGAGAGGCTCGATTGTATATAATATTTTTGGCGATAGTGATTAGGTAAGCATTAAATGATCGCTGTTCATCTAGCGTAACTCTTTTATCCCAAACTCGAAGGAATACCTCCTGCACCACTTCTTCAGCATCCGCGTGAGATTGTAGCAGCTTATAAGAGAAAAAGTATAGCTTCTTTTCGTAAGCAAAGAAAAGCTGGCTAAAGGCCTCTTTATTTCCCTTCTTTAATGCTGCAACGAGTGCTGTTTCACTTTTAGGGTTTTTACCGCCCATTGTCTTTCATCTCTTTGTCTCTAAATTACCTATTATTCAATAACAAGCAAATGACAACATCAATAGTAACAAATTATCAAAATAACTAAAAAATTATAGCAGTTTAGCAAAAATATATCAGCTAACTGCTGATGTCCACAGATATACCGTCAGTCTATCTTACTTTTGCTGATGAGAAACTACTTAACTTAGCTCTCAAAATTATCATCACTATGACCTCACTTAAAGGAGTTTGCATTGGGGCTGGTTATTTCAGTCAGTTCCACTATGATGGCTGGCAGCGTATTCCGTCCGTTCAGACTACTGCTCTGTGCGATAATGATCGGGCTAAGGCTAAGGCGATTGCCCGGAAGTTTAACATCCCAAAGGTGTATACTGACTACGAAAAGATGCTGGATGAAGAGCAACCGGACTTTGTAGATGTGGTTACCCCTCCGGCCACTCACCAAAAGATCTGCCAGTCCGCTTTTGATCGGAAAGTCAACGTCATTTGCCAGAAACCGCTGGCTCCTACTTACGCTAAGGCGGAAGCATTGGTACAAACCGCCCAACAGTCGGGTATCCGCTTTATGGTACACGAAAACTTCCGATTCCAACCTTGGCACCGGGAAATCAAAAAGCTGCTCAACCAACAAGTCATTGGCGACCGTTTGCATATGCTGAACCTTCGCTGTCGTATGGGCGACGGCTGGGGCAAAGATGCCTACCTCGATCGTCAGCCTTACTTCCGCGAGATGCCCAAACTGTTCGTCTACGAAACGGGGGTACACTTTATCGATGTATTCCGTTATCTGGTCGGTGAAATTGATAGTGTTTACGCCCAACTTAAAACACTTAATCCGTTAATCAAGGGAGAAGACTCAGCTCTAATGGTTTTTCAGTTTGCCAATGGCACTACTGGTATTGCCGATGCCAATCGCTATAATGAAAGCAATCAACCTAACCCCCGCTATACCTTCGGAGAAATGCTGATAGAAGGCAACCAAGGCAGTATTCGCCTCTATGCCGACGGGAAACTAACGATTCAGCAATTAGGCGAGCCCGAACGGGAGCATCAGTACCATCACGAAGATCGAGGCTTTGCCGGAGACTGCTGCTACGCTACGCAGCAGCATTTCGTAGATTGTCTGCTCAACGAGCAACCCTTTGAAACTAACGGCCAGGATTATCTGAAAACCCTACGAGTGCAGGAAGCGGTGTATCGATCTGCTGAAAAGCAGCTTCCGGTTCAAATCGGTAGTTAGCGTGAGGAATTGTAAAAAAACCGGATATTTATTACCAAAGCCACATCTCTGGCCATTGAAATTCTCTCGATATGGTCTTTGTGAGTTCGTGTAGAAATGGAAAGGAAGTATCGGAGTTCGTCATTAATACAATTCCTCTTCCCGTATCAGCAAAAGAAACTGCATAACAAGTAAAACCAGCGTTCCTTCCACTATATCTGAAGCGAAAAGATTTACCTTCACCTTGAATACCGAATCCCATTCCCCCAGCCCCAGGAACTCTAGTAAGCATCTTTTGAGCGGTCGCTTGATTGATTAGACCATTTTTTTCACCTCGATAAGAACGTCCAACACTTAGCATAAATCGGGCTAAGTCTGATGGTGTAGTCCAAAGACCTGCTGCTGCTTTCTCTGGATATACATGATAGCCTCCTTCAATCACTTCCTCATTTTTAGAGAAACCATTAGCGGTCAAAGAATCTAGTTTCTCAGGCAAGGGATAATCAAAACTACTCTGGTGCATACCGGTCGGCTGAAATATTAAATTATTTGCTAGTTCCGCAAAATCTTTTTCGCTTACATCCTCGAGGAGCATTTGAAGGATAGTCATTCCGCCACCCGAATAGTTTTCTGATTGCCCAGGCTCTTCAATTACCCTTACAGGCTCAGAGTTTGAGAGGGAGCCACCTTCCAGAATTTGATCCAGCGTAGGTAAATCCGTTCCTTTTTTATAGCCATCAAAACCGGCTGTGCTTAAACCTGCGGTGTGGCTCATAATTCTTCCAAGCGTCACTTTTTCCCTTACTGTGAATTGGTTATCTGGTATCTGCCATCTTACCAGTTTTCTATTCACATTTTCATCTAAATCGAGTTTTTTCTCTTCTACTAACTTGAATGCTACTACACTAGCTACTGGTTTTGATATTGAAGCAGCTTGAAAAAGGGTATTAGAATCTACAGACTCATTGGGGTTTTTATTCCTTAAGCCATATCCTTTGTCCCATACAATTTCATTGTTATCGAAAACTGCTATACCTAACCCAACCACATTGTATTTTGTCATTCTTGAGGCAATTGTTTGTGGTGCTTCTTCCATTTCTCCTTCTTTACTGATCGGTAGGATGTTATTTTCTACCCTATTCATAATCACTGCTATTGAATTTTCTGTCTCAACTTCAAGGGCAGTAGATTCTTTTTTCGTTTCGCAACCCAAAACAACCAGAAACATTACAATACAGAATAGACGCTTACTCATAATATTTGTTTAATAGGAACACTTGACAAATAGCGAAAGGTTACAGAATGACGAAGAAATAAATACTCATGATCTCACGCTACTAAGGGCTTCCGAATTTTTGCGTAGCTTTACTCCGATCATCGTAGCCAACTTCATCAGTTGCAGGCAGATTTAGGCCGCTTATCCGAGCAAAATATTCCGGTGGATGTCACCTTTGAGCAGGGGTTGGATGTTTTGGGTCTGGCTACTACTCAGCAGAACAAACCCTCATAGCAAATAAAATAAGCAAATGCGAGAAATTAACTTTCGAGTCTTCACTCGAGGCATAAAGAAGCGTTTCTTCAGTTCAGTTGCAAATCTAGTGGGGGCTAGTATTGGTATAACCTGTGTATTGCTGATAGCGGTATACGTGAAACACGAACTAAGCTTCGATGAATATCAGACTCATAAAAACAGAATCTATCGGATAGCTCTGGAGTACACTACTTCTTCAGGCAACGATTTTCAGTCGGCGGAGAACTTTCTGGCACTTGCTCCAGCGTTGAAAAGCGATTTTCCGGAAGTAGAAGAGGCCATTCGGGTAGCTCCCTACCGTGGCAATATTGCGGTTCAGAAAAAATCGGGTAACGATGTTATTTACGAGGGTCAGCATATCTATAGAACCGATCCGGAGATTTTCAAAATTTTTACCTGTAGGTTCATCTTAGGAAACGAGCAGGCACTGGTGAGTCCTAACACCGTGATACTGACCCAATCCTTAGCCCAAAAATATTTCGGTGAGGTATCCCCACTTAACAAAGCGCTAACGATCGACCAAAGAACCTATAAAGTAACAGGGGTTATTGAGGATATTCCCAAAAATTCAGACCTGTACTACGAAGCTTTACTATCTTATGACTTCACTTCTGAAGAAGACTGGGGTAATCCGATTGGTTACACGTATGCCCTGTTAGAAAAGGAACACGCTCTACCATCATTTCAAACTAAATTAGACAATCTAATAGCCGATCACACCAAATTTCTGGCTGACTATGACATGGCTGGGGGTGTGCACCTCTACCCACAAAGATTATCCGATCTTCATTTTCTCAAACCACTTAGCGGAGATACGCCAAAAGGAAATCTTACTTACGTCAATATTTTAGTGGTCCTGGGAGTAGTGATCTTTCTAATCGTCGCTTTCAATTTCGCCAACTATACAGTCTCTTCCTATACCGAGAGAATACGAGAAGTGAGTGTGCGGAAGTATTTGGGTGCAAGCAAGTCTACTTTATTACTTCAGTTTTTCTGGGAGACCACTTTTAGTAGCACGTTGTTAGTTGGCGCATCCATATTACTCTTTACTTTATCTGTTCCGCTTATTGACCTCTTCGCCGGCAATGGTTTGGGCATTCACTCGCTGTACAATACACCGATCCTGTTGCTAATTTTCGGCTTTATCGTTGTTATTACGTTACTTTCGCTGCTGTACCCAATTGTCTACTTAATCAACTTACAGGTCTCCCACGGACTAAAAGGCACCGCCAAATTTAGCGGACACCTCCTCCGTAGAGCAATCATTGGTGCGCAATTCTTCTTTACCTCGGCTATGGTATTTTTTACGCTGGTGGTGTACTACCAAATGCAGTTTCTGGAAGAGAAAAACCTAGGCTTTGACGGAGAGCAAGTAATGGTCGTAGATATTCCCGCCCGCACTGTAAGTGCTGATAAGGTTAAAACATTGAAAAGCGAAATAGCCAACAAGAGTACAATCAATCGGGTATCAGTAGTAGGAGCGAAAGCGTACCCCGGAAATGGCCAGCCTGATTACCAGTTGGGCTGGTTGTATCGTCAGAACAAAAGAGTAGAGGCCAATTTTAATGTCTTTGAAGTAGATGAAGATTTCATCCATGCTCTTCAAATCCAACTAGTCGCCGGAAAAGAGTTTACAGAAAAGTCAGCGAATAACAGTAGCTCTACACAAGCACTCGTCAATGAAGCTTTTGTTAATATGGCTGGATTTTCTTCGGCAGAACAAGCCATAGGAAAAGTTATTCATGAATTTGATACGAAAGCTCAGATTGTAGGGGTAGTCAAAAACTTCCACTATCAAGGAATTCAGCAAACGATTGAACCGCTGGCACTACATTATTCTGATGCCTACAGTTACGGCGGTCAAAAGTTGCTGATTAGAACTGCTAACCGAGAAGGTATTGCTGATGCTGAGCACACTGTGCAACAAGTAGCTCCCGATATTGAATTTGATTTCGTCTTTCTGGACGAACAATTTGCTATACTCTATCAGCAAGAAAAAACAATTGGAAAAATTGTCAGTGCTTTTAGTATTGTCTCCATTCTCTTAGCCTGCATTGGGCTGTACACATTATCTAGCCTAATCCTACAACAGCGAACTAAAGAAATTGGCATACGGAAAGTACTGGGTGCTGGCATCACTTCTATCTCACTGTTATTGTCCAGAGAATTTCTGTGGATCGCCTCTATAGCGTTTATCTTGGCTCTACCAGTTGCTTGGTATCAGGGAACCCTTTGGTTGCAAGAGTTTGCTTACCGCATCTCTTTAGGATGGTTTATTTCTATCTTCTCAGGATTAATTATTATGAGTATTATGATTCTTGGGATTGCTCTAAATATCATCAAAGGTAGTATGATTAATCCTTCTCTGTGCCTAAAAGACGATTGAGAGTATGTATTGAGATCCTTCCAATTGTATACATAAGCTTGATTAAGCCACTAATCTTTTCTTATCTTGGAAAGAATCAATTAAGTTATGTATAGAATCATCATTTTTAGCTTATTGCTCTACTTAGCTGCTTGCCAACAAAGTGCTGAATTATCTTCAAGTGAGGTAGAATCCATTCCCGAAGAATTAGACTTCAATTTCCACGTCAAACCCATACTATCGGATCGCTGTTTTGCCTGCCATGGGCCTGATCAGAACCATCAGGAAGCCGATCTTCGGTTAGATACACCAGAGGGGGCGTTTGCGGCATTAGCAGAGAGCGAAGGGCACGCCATTGTACCGGGTGATTTGGCAAAAAGTGTAGCTTACCAAAGAGTAATCTCCGACGATCCTGATGACGTGATGCCTCCACCTGAATCTAATCTAGTGCTGACTGAGTACGAGAAAGAGATACTGAAGAAGTGGATTGAGGAGGGTGCCGAGTATAAACCCCACTGGTCATTTACTCCACCCGAGCGGGCTGAATCACCCAAAGTAAAAGATTCTGATTGGGCTAATAATGCGATTGATCAGTTTGTACTGGCTCGCTTGGAACAAGAGGGGCTAAAACCCGCCCCGGAAGCTAACAAAGAGAAGTTGTTGCGCCGGGTTACTTTCGATCTAACCGGACTACCCCCTACTCTTGAAGAGATTGCAGATTTTATGCAAGACGACTCCCCTCAGGCTTATGAAAGGGTAGTAGATCGATTACTGGCTTCTCCGCATTACGGTGAGCGAATGGCACCCACCTGGCTGGATGCTTCCCGCTACGCCGACTCCCACGGCTACCAAGATGATCGCCCCCGAACCATGTGGCCATGGCGCGATTGGGTGGTTGATGCCTTCAACCAAAACCTTCCCTACGATCAGTTCGTCACTTGGCAACTCGCCGGAGACTTGCTACCTAACGCCACTTATGAACAGAAACTCGCCACTGGGTTTAACCGTAATCACGCTATCACCCAGGAAGGTGGAGTAATCGAGGAAGAGTATCTCACCGAATATGCTGCCGACCGGGCAAACACATTTTCTACTGCTTTTCTTGGCCTCACCGTAGAGTGCGCTCGTTGCCACGATCATAAGTACGATCCCATTTCTCAGAAGGAGTACTATCAGCTATTTGCCTTCTTCAACAATGTGCCGGAGCGAGGGCAGATCAATTACCTCGAGCAATCGCCCGAACCAACCATGCGGGTGCAAAATGCTGAACTAGAAGCCAAAAAAGCTTTTGTGGATTCTACGATTCTGGTTCTAGAAGAAAGGCTACAGCAAATAGAGAAGAAACCTGATGATTCTTTTAACCAGTGGCTAGCTGATAACTCGGTAGAAGAAGCGATTGATACCGAGGCTGATTTAGTTACTCACTTTGAGCTGGATATGCTAGAGAACGAAGAATTTCTGAGTAGCGATGGCACACTGCCTGCTCGTATGAATGTAGCTCTGCCTAAGAACATTAAATTGCCCGAGCATGTTTCTGCCAAGAAGGAGAAAGGGTTACAGTTTGATGGTTCTAACTTCTTGACATTAGGCGATATTGGCGATTTTGATCACTACGATCATTTCTCTTTTGGCGGATGGATTCGTCATACCAATCAGCACGAAAAACGCGCGGGATTATTTAGCCGACGTAACGGGGAAATTCAGCGACAGGGCTACGACCTAACGTTGACTAAGGATAATCGCTTGAGCCTGCGATTGATTCATCACGAAGGGCAGAAGTACGTAGAAGTAACGACTAAAGCACGGATTAATCCCCAACAGTGGGCACATGTATTTGCTACCTACGATGGTTCGGGAAAAGCCGCTGGAGTGCAGCTATACATCAACGGAAAAGCTCAACCGCTCACCGTACAGCACGATAATCTGGGCAGAAATCCTATTCTGAACGGTAACACTTTTCTGGTTGGTCATTGGAATCACCGAGCGCGTTCTACCGACACCTACGGTTTTGCGGGGGGCACCATTGATGAGGTGCGGCTTTATCAGCGAACGCTCAGCCCGTTGGAAGTGCAGGCACTGGCTGAGACGTCACTCAATACTTCAGAAGAAAATCTCTACCGCCATTATTTGGTAAATGTTAATCAGGATTTTCGGACAATAAGTGAAAAACTTGCTGACCTTCGGGCTACCGATGTCAGTATTCCTAATGTGATGGTGATGCAGGAGCGGGAAGAACGAAAGCCCGCGTTTATACTGGCTCGAGGAGCTTATGATGCGCCTACTGACCCAGTAGATCCCGGCACACCCGAGGCTTTATTGGCGTTTGGTAAGCAGTTCCCCCAGAATCGTCTAGGGTTGGCTCAGTGGCTAATTCACGAAGATAATCCGCTTACCGCCCGGGTAGCGGTCAATCGCTTCTGGCAAATGTACTTTGGAAATGGCTTAGTACGCACTCCCGAAGATTTTGGTAACCAGGGAGCGTTACCCACTCATCCTGAATTACTGGATTGGTTGGCGGTAGAATTTAGAGAATCCGGCTGGGATGTAAAGGCATTGCAAAAACTTATTGTGATGTCAGCCACCTATTGTCAGTCGGCCGAAATTGATTCTAAAAAATACCAGCGAGACTCTGAAAATCTGTTACTAGCTCGAGGGCCCAATGTTCGCCTTACTGCGGAGATGTTCCGCGACAATGCGCTGGCGGTAAGTGGTTTGCTGGTGGATAGCATTGGTGGCAAATGGGTAAAACCCTACCAACCGGCTGGAATCTGGAAAGCGATGGCCAACCAAATTGGTGAAAACAAATACCGTCCGAGTAAAGGCGAGGGCCTGTACCGACGGAGTTTGTACACCTACTGGAAGCGAACGATTCCCCCGCCCACTATGGTGATGTTTGATGCACCCGAGCGCACGCTCTGCGCTGTAAAACGGCAAAGTACCAGTACTCCACTTCAGTCACTGGCTCTACTGAATGATCCTCAATTAGTAGAGGCCGCCCGAAAGTTAGCTGAAAAGATGTTGACTGAGAGACAAGAGAAACCGGAGGATCAGATTGCCTACGGATTTCAAGCAGTTACTTCTCGCACTCCAGCAGAAGATGAGTCGAAAATCTTGCTCAGTTTATACAAGGAAAAGCAGGCTTATTATCAAGAGCGAATACAGGAAGCCGAAAGCTTGTTAAAAGTAGGCGAAGCGTCTCGTGATAAACAGTTGAATACTGTTGATTTAGCGGCTATGACCATCGTAGCGAACACCTTATTCAACCTTGACGAGGCCAAATTTAGAAGCTAGACTAGGATTGATAGAATTTTGGGATTACCAGGATGTAAGGTATTTGCAACAACTTGGTATTGACCTAAGGTACGATTTATTCGCTATTTAGAATTATACGATAATCAAAAAGTAAATATTAGAAGATCAGATACCTGGTAATTTTCAATTATCCACTATCCACTTTGAATTAGTATTATGGATATTTTAGGGGAACATTTTAATCAGTTAAATCGTCGGCATTTCCTGTCTCGCCTGAGTCTAGGTGTGGGTAGTTTGGCTTTAGGCAACCTGCTGGGTTGCGACTCAAAAAGTGGATTGGGTGGAAATGCCCAACCAGAAGCCGGAATTCTGGATAATTTTCATATCGCCCCCAAAGCCAAGCGGGTTATTTATTTGTTCCAAAGCGGTGGGCCTTCCCAGATGGATCTGTTTGACTACAAACCCATGTTACGGAAGATGCACGGCGAAGAACTGCCCGCCTCAGTTCGCGGTGAACAGCGGCTGACGGGTATGACGGCTAATCAGTCTTCTTTCCCGCTGGCGGCGCCTATGTTTGATTTTAGTCAATACGGACAAAGCGGGGCTTGGGTAAGTAACCTAATGCCGTATACGGCTGAAATTGCGGACGAACTGTGCTACATTAAAACGATGCATACCGAGGCAATTAATCATGATCCGGCTATCACGTTTTTTCAGACCGGATCTCAGCAGCCAGGTCGGCCCAGCATTGGTTCTTGGCTGAGCTACGGTTTGGGCAGCGATAATCAGAATTTGCCAACATTTATTGTGCTGCTTTCACGAGGAGCACAACGACCTCAGCCCATTTATTCCCGACTGTGGGGCAACGGATTTCTGGCTTCACTACATCAGGGCGTACAGTTTCGGGCAGGTAGCGATCCGGTATTGTACCTGAATAATCCCGAGGGGATGGATGCTAAAACTCGTCGCGACGTATTAGATCATCTGAATGAGCTTAATACCAAGCGATTGCAAGACTTCGGCGATCCCGAAATTGAGTCGCGGATTGCTCAGTACGAAATGGCTTACCGCATGCAAACTTCCGTACCCGATGCGCTGGACTTATCGGATGAACCAGATAGCACTTTTGAGATGTACGGAGAGGAAGCTCGTAAACCGGGAACCTACGCGGCCAATTGCTTACTAGCCCGTCGCTTAGCCGAACGAGACGTGAAATTTGTGCAACTCTATCATTTGGGCTGGGATCAGCACACTGATCTGCCCCGCGAAATCACTTCCCAAGCCCGCGATACTGACCGGGCTTCGGCTGCTTTGGTGAAGGATTTAAAGCAGCGGGGTTTGTTAGACGATACTTTAGTCGTTTGGGGCGGTGAGTTTGGGCGAACCAATTATTCGCAAGGACAACTAACGGCTAATAACTACGGTCGTGACCATCACCCGCGTTGCTTCACGGTGTGGATGGCCGGGGGGGGAACCAAACCCGGCATCACCTACGGTGAAACCGATGAGTTCAGCTACAATATCGTCAAAGATCCGGTACACGTCCACGATTTTCAGGCTACGCTGTTGCACTTACTAGGCGTAGACCACGAACGGCTCACGTTCAAACATCAAGGGCGGCGTTATCGTCTGACGGATGTTCATGGGCATATAGTGAAAGGCGTGCTGGCTTAGTAATAAAGGAAAAAAGGGAAGCCCACGCCTCCCTTTTCGTTTATCTTGCTGTTTCTCGTTTATTCGTTTATCTCGCCGTCGGCATTTAAGCTCCAGCCAGCCGTCCAGTTAGTATCACCAATAGCTCCGGCGTAAGGAGCCGTATCGAAGAACTCACCTAGAGTAGACGGATCAAAACTTACGGTGGGTATCTCATCCGGCACGTAGCTATCCGAATCAATGCCAGAAACAAGCGTACTGTCTATATCAATCTGGTTATTAAATTGTTCCCGCTGATTGTAGAAGATTAATCCGGCACCGCGCAGTGGCGATGGTCCCTCTTCTACATCTGGATCTTCCGTGCCAATGCCGTCATCCTGCATGCCGCCAATTTGGAAAATAAAGGTGTGGGCAATAATATCTTGGCCTTCCTCGTAGCGTTGCAATCGGATACCATCGTCGGGATATTCAGCTACAATACCATTGTAAAATCGGAACGGACCGGCATCATCACGAATTCTTGCGCCATCCAGGTCTTCGCCTTCATCGCGTCCGTTACCAATAAAAGTAGCATTGCTGATGGTTACTGGCTCACCATCGCGAATGTGCAAATCACGGTCGCCGTGGTCTACTTCCGAATCTATAATTAAGAATTGGGCATTTCCGGCGGCAGTCCGTAGATAGAAACCAGTGCTGGCGTCGGAAGTTGAGATACAGTGCTTAAACGCGAAGGTGCCTTCCCTAACGTAAAATCCATAGTTTCCGGAGAAGTAGGTTTGTACATATTCCATCGGGGTAGAACTTACCTCACGAATGAAAAGAGCGGACTCTTCTTCGCCTCCTCCCGCGTACTCTACTCGAACGTACCGAAGTGAGAAGGGTGAATAACTCGGATCATCCTCATCGCCTCGCAGGATGAACCCACCCCAATCGCCCGGAGCGGCGGTCTGAGTTAATGTGTTTGCTGAGGTAAAAATGATAGGAGCTTCGGCAGTTCCTTCGGCAACCAAACGCCCTCCTTCCGTGATAATCGTTACCGGATTGGCGGTATCTACTGCTGCCAGAATTAAACTACCCGGTGGAATATTCAAGGTGCCTCCCTCAGCTATTGTCACGCTGCTAGCAAATCGGTAGATTGAATCGGCACTTAGCGTTACTTCAGTAGCAATCGTTTCTGCACTAAATTCTCGAAGCCCCCGGATAACATCTACCACAAAAGTCTCAGTCTGCTGTCGCCCATCTTGGTCGGTAACGGTAAACTCAATTGGTAAACTGCCGAAAGCAGCTTCAGTAGGAACAGTATAATTAAATGTTAAGGTATCCTCTACCGAGTTGAGCCCTTCTAGCGGTATAGTCCTCAAATCCGTACCGCTCTGCGAAGCGGTTAGTGAGGTAATCTCTGACAGCACATTGTAACGTATGACAATGGAGGCTACTGAATCGCGCTGGGTAGAGAAACTGGCTCCTTCAGGAAACTCCAAAACAGGTTTGGGGGGAGTAAATCCCTCACGATCTTCGTCAAAGTCTTCGCAAGAAAGAACGAAAACTGATAGTAGAGCGATGGTATACAGACTAAAACGAATGCGCTTTTTTATCATTGTTCTATTCATGGTGCGGCAGATAAATCAAAGGTATATTCGCCTGTAATTCCTTCGGTGCGTCCCACAGGGGCATTATCAAGCGTAAAGCGAAGCCGAAGTAATGCAGCATCGGTGCTGGTGGTAATACTGACCGGGATACCATTCATAATGAGCGTATTGAGGTCATCTTCAGCAAATTCCCAAGTGCCACTGGCACCAAAAGCCGGATCACCATCTTCAGTAGTCCAGGTATTATCTTCTGAGAATGTGATAGTAAAGTCGGTGAAGTCTACATTGGTTACATCTACTCCATCATACGTTACTTGGTCGGCCGTCCAGGTTTTAGCCAGACGCTCGATTTGCTGCTGCTCATCGTTGGTTACCGGGCCATCGTCCCCGCCTTCTTCGTCGCACGAAAGCAGCAATGCGGTTAACCCAGCTATTAACAGATATTGAAGAGATCGTACAGTCACCATTATTTCTTAATAAATTTTTGGGTGCTAATTTTTCCGTTAGGCTCAGTGACGCGAACTAAATAGATACCCGCGTTCAAAGGAGACGTGTTTACTCCAATATATTTTTGGGATTTGGAAGCTGATACCTCTAGCATTTGTTGTCCCATCAGGTTAGTAATCGCTATTTGCTGGGCAATCATATCGTCGGAAAGCTGAATATATAATTGATTCCCTACCGATGGATTAGGAAATATCGCCCAATTATCTTGTTCGGGTAGTAACTCTGCCAGGTCGGTAACGGGGTTCAAATCTTTCAGTGGCCAATTGCGGTCGCCCAGTGGGCCGCCATCGGTCGCTGCTGTAGCCGCAAAGTCAGTAGTACTGTAGCTAAGACTGTAAGGAAACTGCCAAGGAAGTGCTAAAGTCTGGTCTACTAATTGAAAAGCCGGAGAGCCGAAGAGATTCCAGTTAGGTGCCGTTGCATCGTCTAGGTTATCCAGCGTGGCCTGATCAATCACCATTTGGCTCACAACCGCCGCGCTGGGGATGGGGGCATTTTCAAAGTTAACGGGCTCACTAAATGTTAATTCATCAACTAATGTAGTAGAGTCTAGATCAGTAGCCAGAAATACGTCGCTACTGTAGATAGGCCGATCAACTACTGTGTCGGGGCGAGCCGCTATTACCTCGGGCTGAGTGTACCAAAGATTATTGCGAATAATTGCCGTCTGCTCTACATCAGGGAATGTATTAACGGCAGCTTCGCCTACGGGTATGATCTCAAACGGATCGTCGGACCTTACCGAGCCTAAGAATCCAGCATTTACCATTAGGTTATTGACAAACACGGTTTCAATAGTCTCATCTAGCTGAATAACGGTTTGTCCGAAATTCGTGAACGTATTGTTCGTAAATTCTCCGTAGCGTAAGAACCGCCCACCCGACAGGCGGATCGCCCGACTGGTAACATTGTACATAGTGCAATTACGTACCACCACTGAGTCGGTGTTGGTACGACAGTCAATAACCCGTCCATTGTTGGGTACTGAAGGTCGCCCCATGTTGCTAATAATAGAGTTCGTTAGGTAAACCTTAGCATTTACATTATCCAAACGCATTGCCGACTGACCAGAACCATCCAACCAGCAATTGTCAATTCGTACCTCTACGTCATCGGCCCTGACCCGTAAAATACGCTGGATATACTGCCCTAATTCATCAATAGAGGTGATGTATAACCCTTCTAATCTAATATCATTCAGTACTGTGAACGGACGAGCACTTTCACCCCCGCTGGTGGCAGCAGGCTGAATAATCGGCATTGCCCCGTCTCCCTCTTCGGCTCGGATGTAAAGGGGAAAACCAGGATTCTGAATTTCACCTGTTGTCTTATACACTCCGTTACGGCGCAGCACGTAGACAGTGTTAAGACTTACCCGTTCGCCAGTATCGGTGGTGTCGCCGCTAATCCTATCGTTAAGAATTCCAATCCGTTCGGGCTCAACAAATACTTCACGAAGCTCCTGGCCTCGCAGTTCAGATGCTACTAGAGTAAGTATGAATAAAGAATAAATATAAAATTTTTTCATCGAGTCAGTACGTAAAATTTATTCTACCGAAAATCTGTAGCGGATACCCAAGTCGAAAGTAGCTCCGAAGAATTCTCGCTCAGACTCAAAGCGTTCGTCTAGAAGAAAGCTAGTAGGCGGTGCATCCGTTATGTTGTTCCAATTAGCGTACACTTGCCAGCGAGGAGTGATCTTTTGACTAGCCGTAGCATCCCAGCGGGTGAGAAGGCCCGTGAATGTATCGAAGGTTTCGTTGCTTCCTAACTCGTCAAAGCTATTGTCCTGAACGATGACTGAAACCCGACCGGAAAATCCACCTTTTTCGTAACCTAACGAAGCGTTGAAGGTCAAATCGGGCTGACCAGGAATAGAACCAAGACGTTCGGTGTCTAGCGCAGTCGGATAGAAAAATGGTGCCTCGCGTTCGTCCAAAATAGCGAATAGGGGATAGAAAGTGCGAGAGTCAATTAGAGTGGCATTGGCTGATAGTACAATACCATCAAAGGGAGCAGGAAGCATTCGGAAGTTAGCCTGTATATCTATCTCTACTCCGCGTACCTCAGTGGTACTTGTTACATTAATTGGTTGCTCAACTTCAAACCCAAAGAATTCGTCCCGCCGATCGGTTTCATTGAAGGTAGATTGTACGTCTACATTTTGCAGTTCTTTGTAAAATGCGCCGACCGTGAATAGTCCGAACTTATTGTAGAATGAGAAGAATACGTCGTAGTTCCAGGCGGTCATATGCTGAAGGCCTGGATTACCTAACCGAGCTTCAGCCTCAAAGCGGTTCACCGCCCGCCAGGGCACCAAATTTTGGAAATTGGGTCGGGCTAACGATTTAGTTAACGCTCCCCGAATATCAAACCAGTCGGTAATCTGATACTTTGCCTGAAACATAGGAAGTATTTCAGTGTAGGATATACTGTTGAGAGAATCGCGAACAATGGCCTGACCAACTTCTCCCTCACCAAGCTGATCATCATCTTGTTGGAAAGTCTCAAAACCACGATAGTCGGCATCGGTGCGCTCTATCCGGACTCCACCTAACAGCATGAGATTTCCAATATTTACCTCACTCATTAGGTAGCCTGCACTGACTAGCTCCCGTGCTTCATAGTCTTCATTATCGATAAGGATTCGGCGGAAGTAATAATCATCGGAGAACCAGTCAGCCAGCCGATTTGCTTCGCGAACGTTGATACCCGGTCCAAAATTAATGTCACCATCTAAAAAGTCGCCGGCATCATAACTATCCTCTAGAAAGTTAGTCATGGCAATTTGGGCGAACTGAGGCACCCGCGTGTACTCGTTGGGAAAGTCATTGATCAATGCGGCAAACCCATCTTCGGGTCCGTTTCCATTATCCCGAAACTCGATAGCATCCTTAACCCGGTCAAAGTACCTAGCTTTTACTCCTCCTTTTATAAAACCGGCTACGTTAGATCCAATGCGAAAGTCTTTCTGTAAATCTAGCTGAAGCGTATAGATATCTTCGTCGGTTTCGTCCTCCCGCAAGCGAGCTCCCCCTCGGCGAAGGTACGCTTCGCCAGTCCGGTTGAAAGCGATACTTTCTAGCTCCTGAAAAGTGGTACCATCTTGGAAGCCGCCAATTGGAATCTGACTAGCGTCTAGGGCACTTTCCTCCCGAAAACCTAGTTCGTGCGAAAAGGGAGTCGTTTGACGGGTGAGTGAATACGAAGCTCGCCAATTAAATGCCCAGGTTTTATCAAACAAGCGATGCTCTCCGCTAAGTGTATTAGAAATGAGCCGGGTGCGAAGCTTGCGGTCGCGAATGTCGTAGTTTTGAAAATTGGAAGCTACACTGATTTGACGGCGGCGGCGAATCTCATTTCGTACAGTTTCGCCCCAAAGCGCATTAAATAAAATGTTACCAGAAGCTCCCAGATCATAATCAAGCCCCAGGCTACCTCCGTAGCGACGGCGAACTTCGTTGATATCCGAGACTCGCTTAGCGGCTAGATTTAGTTGGCGGGTATCGGCGTTGTTATCCCAATCAGTTTGTAGTACATCAGAGCTACGGTTAGCTTGTTGGTAATTACCAGTAATGAGTACGCCTAATTTATTGTTTAGAAATCGATTACTTAAGCTGGCATTTACCCGCGGTTGCCCCCATTCATTAGCCACACTATTATAGCCTCCCGAAGCCCGTATATCACCGTTTAGTCCGGCATCCGCTTTCTTGGCTACAAAGTTAACCGTCCCCCCAATGGCATCACCGTCTTTGTCGGGAGTGAGGGCTTTAAAAACTTCAATACCTGCGAGTTGCTCAGGAGCAATCATACTCAAATCTACCGAACGGTCGCTAGGGTCGGTAGAAGGAATACGCTCACCGTTAATCGTGATTGCATTGAAGCGAGGGGAAAGTCCGCGTACCACTACTTTCTGTCCCTCTCCGGCATTACGCTGAATAGCAATACCGGGTAAGCGGCCTACCGACTCGGCCGCGTTTTGGTCAGGCAGTTCTTCAATACGCTCTTTAGAAACTATGTTAACGATAGTGTTAGATGAAATCTGCCGGTTGATGGCGGCTTGCTGTCCTAGTGCCTGCCCCGTAATAATCACCTCCTGGGTTAGGATTGCTTCGGGCTTTAGCTCTACATCAACATTCGTTGCGGCTCGGGCTTCAATATCAACTTCTATTTCTTTCGCATCGAACCCGATAAATTGGTACACAATCGTCTGCTTACCCTCCGGCACATTTACCAATAAATAGTCGCCATCAATATCAGCTGTGGTACCGACATTCGTTCCTTTCACTATGATGGTAGCTCCGGCTAACCCTTCACCAGTTTCTTCATCAGTGATAGTCCCTATTACTGCTCCGTACTCTTGCACCACAACGATCTTAGGGCGGGGGGCACGATGGTAGCCCTTAATCATGATTTGATGATTACGCTGCCGGACAATTAAGTTCTTACCCTGAAATAAGGTTTCTAGCACGTTGGCTACGCTTACATCGTATACCTTTAGGTTGACCAGCTGGTCTTTATCTACATTTTGGCTGCTGTAGACAAAGCGAAACTCAGTTTGATTTTCTATTCGCAGTAAAGCTTCTTCTAACGTAACGTTAGTCAGATTAAGAGAGACTTTCACCTCCCGAATACTTCTGGCACTACTAGCCCAAGCCTCAGTTGTTGCGCCGAGGATTAATACAACTCCGCACAGCAAACAGGCAAAGTGGTGCGAAGAGCGATGTAGAAGTTGGTTCATATTAATTGTATAAGATTATTCTCGAATGGTGATATGATCTCCGTTTATTTCATAGCGAATATTTAGTATAAATGATAAATCCTGTAGTATGGCATCTAGACTCTGAGAAGAGAACCGGGCGGTAACTCGCTTGCTCTTTAGTTTCTTGTTTTTGATAGTGAAGACCACGCTGAAATGCTGGCTTAGTGTATCACAAACATTTGTTAAAGGCTGATCTCGAAAAATAAGCTCTCGTTTTTCTGCCATTGAAGGCTCACTGCTTATAATCAACAGAAGCAATACAACAATTAATTGGAACGAAAGACTCTTCATTGAAATAGCTTTAAGACTCTTCGGTAATTTATGGACGTAGCAAAAGCGATATACCCCTACAATCAAAAGTATTTTCTTAGTTAGCTGATCTAGATGCTACTTTTCGCTTCTTATTTGATACACTCATATTTTCTCTCTATTGATACTGTGTCAAAAAGGAATCAAGGATATGAGCAGTTTATCTGCTTATCCGAACAGACTGTTCTGATGCGTGAAAATTGATTCTGCGTAGCCACAGAACAATCAAATAAAATCAAGGATGACGGCGGCACTTACGGTTAATTATATAGTAACAATCATATTGTTTTTTGACTTCAAATAAGAATGAGTTAATCGGACATTAATGATTTGAGGAGTTTAGCGGTTGAGCTTTTCTTTTTCCATTGCCTCCTCATTCACGGTCAGCCCTAAACCGGGTTGGCTGGGGATATAAAGATACCCGTCCTCAAAAGTGAAGTAGTCATCAAAGAGATGGTTTAAACCCAGTTCTTCTCGTTTTCCCCCATACTCTTGCACTCGTGCCGCATTCGGAATTGAGCCAATCAACTGTAAACTAGCCGCAGTGGCAAGTGTGGGTCGAGCATTGTGTACCATGATGGTTCGGTCAAAGGCGTGAGCCATATCCGCCACTTTCTTGCACTCGCTAATCCCTGCACATTTGATAACATCAGCATTGATTACATCAACTCGCCCAATGGTCAGTAAATCGCGCATTTGCCACTTGTTGAATTCGTGCTCTCCCGCCATCACTGGAATGGGAAGTGCCTCTACTACCTGACTTAGCCCTGGATAATCCAGGTAAGAAATTGGTTCTTCCAGGGCGGCAATATTGAAATGTTCGTACAGTCTCAGCCCCATATCAATAGCTTTAGCGGGAGTATAACCGTTGTTAAAATCAACGAATAGCTCAATGTCATCGCCTACGGCTTTTCGCACTTCTCGTACAATCTCAAAAGTGGGGTCAGGATCAGGGTTTAGATTAAGTTGACGGATTTGCATCCGCGCTTTAATGGTAGCATAGCCTTGCTCTACAAAAGCTACCCCGGTAGCGGCCATCTCTGCTGCATTTTTCTGACCATTCTTACCTCCGCTACGCCCGTAGCTACCGTACACCCTTACTTTTTCAGCTTGGGTACTGCCCAGCAGGTTGCGCACTGGTACGTTCAGTAGCTTACCTTTCAAATCCCACAGGGCATTGTCAATACCTGCAATTGTACCGGGTAATAAACCCGTAGAGCCAATATCTTCGCCCTTGAAAAATAGGCGTGCCCATATGTGCTCAGAATGAAATGGGTTCTGTCCTTCTACTTCATCTTCACAGAACTCCTCAATTACTTTTGCGACCAACTCAGGATGATCGTGGTCGGCCTCACCCCAGCCCGATATGCCTGCATCAGTTTCTATTTTTACAAAGGTTGCTTTTTTGAATACGTAAGGCTTTACCTTAGTAATCTTTACTTCAGAAGGCTCTTTTATGTGTGATGTTGCTACTGAGCTTGATAGAACGTTAGGCGTTGCTAGACCTAGGGCAGAAACGCGGAGGAATTCATGTCGGGATAAAGCCATATTTTTAGTAGTTAGACGGGTACTAGACGGTTTACCCTGACAATATTTTAAAAAATTGCTATCTTGGTCGTTTTCTAAGAGTTACTATTAACAATATTCTTTAATAGTGTTGTTCTATTTCGTAACTGGTAAAGACAGTGCCCAACAATACACATTATCCTTCCCTAGAACGGCTATTCGAACAGGTAACCCGGCACGATGACTATCAGGCATTTGAGAAAATATTTAAATCTACTTACGGAGACCTGTTACGCTACATAATGGGCTTTACTTCTGATAAAGGGGAAGCTGAAAATGTAGTATCTGAAGTTTTTTATAAACTTTGGAAGCATCGTGGTAGTATTCACATTAGTACATCGGTAAAATCGTATCTCTATTCGGCAACTCGGAATCAAGCTCTGGACGGATTGCGGAAAACACAGAGTGCCCAGGTTATGATGAAGAAGACTTCAAGTGCCTTGAGCGCCCATGTAATTAGCCCAGAAGAAAAGCTTATTGGCCAGGAGCTGGAGGAGTGTATCCAAAATGCAATTAATCAACTACCCGAACAGCGACAACTGATTTTCCGTCTTAATCGGGAAGAGGGACTCAAGTACCGAGAAATTGCCCAGCGACTCAATATCTCAATTAAAACAGTAGAAACCCAGATGAGCCGTTCACTGAAAGCCTTACGTGAGGCTATTCCTCATTAAATTAGTTATTATAAATTTATAGATCTGCCGTAAGGGAAAATAGCTAGCTACCCGTCATAGAAGCAGACACAGATATTTATGAGTGAACATCATAACTACGAGAAGGAAGCCAACCAGGCTTTTCGCCAACTTGACCAACGATTACGAGAGGAAGATTTAGTGCCTAATCAGAAGGTTCATACTTTTCAACGATACTGGATTGCCGCAGCAGTTTTGGTAATAATACTAGCCTCGGCTGCCCTATGGCCTACCTGGTTTACTTCTGCTCAGTCTGAAGTGGCTGTTAGCCAGATAGAAAAATCCACCCTGCCGGGGCAGAGAACTCGCTTTCAGCTACCAGATGGAACAAAGGTCTATCTAAATGCTGATAGTCGGTTTACCTACCCTTCGGCTTTTGCCGAGCAGCGGATAGTGTATCTCAGCGGAGAAGCCTTTTTAGAGGTAGCGCATGATGCCGATCGACCATTTATTGTTCGCACGGAAGAGGCTACGGTTCAGGTGTTGGGAACCTCTTTTAATGTGAAAGCGCATAAAGATCAGCCTACCGAAGCTGTGGTAGTAAGTGGAAAGGTAGCATTTAATGCCATCAACCATCCAGAATCTCGAATGCTGCTCCAGCCTAACGATAAGGCCGTATTAAATGCTACTACTGGGGAAACCATTCAAAGCTTGGTAGATGCTACTAGCTACACTGCCTGGACGAACGGTACGTTGATCTTTGATAATCAACCTTTGGGCGAAGTGTTTACTGAACTAGCCCGTTGGTACGGAATGACAATAACTGTAGAAAACCCAACTATTCGGGAGTGCCGAGTTACCGCTAAATTTGATGATTTATCGCTAGCTACGGTGCTAGACCAGTTGCAATTCGTTGTTCCCATTACTTACCAGCTAGAAGAAAAGCGCATTTCGATTGGTGGCGATAGCTGTGAGAAAGAAATGCTGTAGTTGGTATTTGTCGCCAAAAATAGAAGTAGTCAAGAAAACTTACTTCTCAACTGCTCTCTAATTGCTTGAAAGAATCTAGTACGAAGCTATCATCTTCCAGTTCTTCATTCAGCCACCATTATTATTGGTTCTAACTTTGTTTAGTCGCCCGTTTACTATTTTATGAATAGCTTCAGATCGCTATTCCAGTTATTGCTGCCATAAATTCCTTTTCCTTTGTATTCCGTTAAGTACATCTGGGGGTGTTGGTCAGAATTTCAACAACGCCTGATGTTCTCTCTTTATTCAGAAAATCGCATTGGATACTCTACTTTATCAGTGGGCTTAGTATATTTACTGGAATAAGAACTACAATACCTAATCTGCTATGAAAGCAACGGCTAACTCTCGTCGCAATTTTTTGAAAGAAACCACTGCCTTGGCCGGAACGGCTTTTCTGGCTCCCTATAACTTTTACATTCAACCTACTAAACCTAAACTTATGGAAGAAATTATTGGCCACGGAGATTTTAAGTACCGCGTACATAAAGAATGGGGTGACTTGAACCCTAGCCAGACCCCAGTGAAGAACTGTCACGAGATGGTAATGGATTCGCAGGGGAGGCTAATTATGATTACCGATGAAACCAAGAACAATATTATCATTTACGATAAATCGGGCAAACTACTAAGTTCTTGGGGAGATCGTTATCCGGGTGGGCATGGCCTTACTTTATTTAACGAAGGCGGGGAAGATGTGCTCTTTATTTCTGACCCAGATAAAGGCCAAGTAGACAAAGTAGCAATAGACGGTAGCCGTAAGTTTATGACCTTGAAAAGTCCCTATGAGTTAGGCATTTATAAAAAAGAAGAGCCTTACAAACCTACCGAAACAGCAATCGCCCCCAATGGAGATATTTACGTAGCTGATGGCTACGGGCATCAGTACATTATTCAGTACGATGCTGAAGGAAACTACATTCGCCACTTTGGTGGGAAAGGTGATGGCGATGCCCAATTTTCTACCGCTCACGGCGTGGCTATTGATACCCGCAACCCAGATAATCTTACACTACTGTGTACTTCCCGCGCCCACAATGCATTCAAGCGTTTTACGCTAGACGGAAAATATCTGGAAACGATTTTTTTACCCGGTGCTTATGTTTGTCGTCCGGTGATTGATGATGAGAATCTGTACGCCGGAGTATGCTGGTCGCGCCTGAAGTACCTAAACCAAACGCCTGATTCGGGCTTTGTAACCATTCTGGATAAAGACAATAAAGTAGTTTCTAATCCCGGTGGTACCGAACCGGAGTACCGTAACGGTGAATTACAACTGATGGTACAGCAGCAACCGCTATTCAACCATTGCCACGATGTATGCATCGACGAAGATAAAAACATCTACGTTTGCCAGTGGAATGCCAATCAGACCTATCCGATTAAGTTGGAGCGAGTTTAAAGCATGTTTGCAAAAAAAAGCCCGGCGAATTCGCCGGGCTAATCAGATTAAAAAGTGTAAGCTTTCAATTTCAAAAAATCCCTCTTACAATTCAACTTCCCGAATAGCGTGGACTGGTATGACCCTTCCTCCTTTTAGTGTAACATAACGTTCGGTAACTGCCCATACGGTAGTAACTACTCGCTGGGGTATTCCATCGTAAAGCTGATACGTGATAGTCACTTTATGGCGGAATAAAT
Organism: Tunicatimonas pelagia; assembly: GCF_030506325.1. Taxonomy (NCBI): domain Bacteria; kingdom Pseudomonadati; phylum Bacteroidota; class Cytophagia; order Cytophagales; family Catalimonadaceae; genus Tunicatimonas; species Tunicatimonas pelagia. Next base: position 2,779,053 of record NZ_CP120683.1, read on the forward strand.
TGCCCAATGAAAGTGCTTTTTGTAGATACCATCGGCGTCGCTCAATTTCGAGCCGATCGCTTAATACTTCTTTAGTAGCAAAAGAAGCTTGACCAATAATTTCTTTGGGGACTGTGATGACAGATTCCATATTTTTACTGTATTTAAGATGAAAATTAAATGAAGACTACCAGTATTTGCTAGCGTGATAGCATACCGTAGCTACAATAGAAAAATAATACAGTAAATTTAAATTTGGAAAACACCGTAGAGTGCTAGCAGTAGACTACAGTTTTTTGAGGAAATATGTTGATGACGGCAAACCATTCTAAATTGGTCAGTATCGCCTGCATCCGAAATGGCTTCCCATCTTTGTAGATAGCTTTTAGTGGCGCGCTTATTGCTCTTGAGCCGCTTAGATAAAATTCTGGTTCGCACAAACTTATTAGGTTGTTGCGCTGACGCGACAAATTCTAATTGGTTAGTAGTAGAGCATGTTATCGCTAAATGAGTATCGGCTGAGAATTGGGCTGCATTAGACCAACTACCCTCTTGAATGGATGTAGCTGACACCTGAATAGCTATCAGGAGCATTAGCGATGCATGTACTAACAATGTAATCATGAATTATGCTACTGAATTATTCAAAATGCTTGGATTGTTGCCTTGCTATATATTTTGATAGCTTTACTATTATAGCTATAAATTTCATTAATTCCTAATTTCTACCCTTAGATCTTTATTTCGTACAGAGTCTTTCTGATAAATTTATACTATCAGCCGACAGAAAGTACCTGCTTTTAGAAAAATGGAGGAAAGAGCCCGCTTTAATTTGATAGAGAAAGCACACCAATCAGTTGATGGGAGGGTAATTTACTCGCATTTACGTTGGTCTGTGACAATTGGGCTTAGGTGGTTAGACACATCAAAGTGCTGTACGCAGACAATAAGTAAAATCAAGCATAAGAATTACCGTGGCCCTTGATACTCTACCAATCGTAAAGAATCATTGTTGATAGCGAATAGATAGCCGTATTGGCCGTCGGCTAGTTGAATTGAGGCAGCTTCTTTTACTTCACCACGAACATATAAGCCTGTTTGTTGGGGTGATAAACCTGCAAATTCTTGAGTGTTTTTTTGTAGTAGTAGCCCGTAGCCTGCATCATTACGAGGAGTTTCTACTTCGGAATGGCTTTGTTGCAACGCAACAAAAACAGGCATAGTTGAGTATTTGAATCATAGCGATACAAACCAAATACTTAAGCCATGCCTGAATCGAAAGATAAGTATAAACATAGAGACTGGAAAGCCTATAATGAATCATTATGCCGCCGAGGCAGCCTAGTGTTATGGCTGGATGAAAAGGTGTACCGCCATTGGCGCGATGTCTCGTTACATGGCAAATCCAGGGGAAGCCTATGACTATTTCGTACGCAACTAAAAGTTGTGCGGAAGAGATTGCTTGGCGGGTTAGCTACCAGCTTCTCCCTTTGATAAAATGCTTTTAGCTAAATCTATTCTCCGTTGGGTGTAAGCACCGTCGAGTATCTTCGTAAATGAGGATGTTAATCAACCGCTTTAGTGCATATTGTCTATTGCCTCCAAACGATTGACGGAACATTGTTAACTGACGATGCGTAGTTGTATGCCTAACCCAATGGCAATTCATTTTGAGCACTTTACGCGTAACAACAACTCTTAGAAGCTGTTTGAGTTAGTAAATCTTGGCAGAAAGAGCTATTGTTTTTGATGCGAAACAAAATTTATAGCTCCGATCTTTCTGCCAAGTCATGGCAAAGTATAGAGAAATTGATTAGCGTACAAAGAAAAAGTAAATGGGAACTAAAAGACATCGTAGATAGTATCCTGTACCTGACTAAAAACGGCTGTGTCTGGCGTGACCTTCCCGGCTGTTTCCCCCCATGGCCGACGGTATTCTGGTATTTTTCCAAATGGACTGCCGATGGTACCTGGAAAAACATCAGTGATTGTTTGACGGTGGACCTGCGAGAAAAAGTAGGAAAACCCGTTCAACCAAGTGTCGGTATCATTGACAGCCAGAGCGTGAAAAACAGCCCTACTGCCACAGAAAGTACAGGAATAGATGCCGGAAAGAAACTTAAAGGGCGAAAACGATTTTTCTTGGTGGATACGATGGGGAATTTACTGGACAGCTTCGTAGTGCCTGCTAACTGCTATGATGGGACCACTGCCCTTTCTTGCTGGAGTAAACTGTCTGTTGATAACTTGTTATTGGATAATATTCGATATGTATATGCTGATGGCACATTCGGTGGGCAGTTCAAACAGGAAATGGGCACACAATTTGAAGTATCGGTGATTATCCCCAAGGTACCCATTGCCAAAAAAGGAAATGTCTGTATACACGAAAACAGATGGATTGTAGAAAGAACGATAGCATGGACAATCAATAATAGAAGATGCGTGAAGGATTATGGGCGTAAAACTAAACATGCCAATGCTTTCTTAACGATAGCAAATATCAGAAGAATTGTACGAAAAATTTAACTCAGACAGCTTCTTAGAAAGGTTCTATTTTTTCAGTTGGCTAGCCCATAAACGGATAACGAAAATTAGTGGGCGGATCAAAAGTTTCTTTGATAGTACGAGGTGATACCCAGCGTAGTAGGTTGAGCGCTGCTCCCGCTTTATCGTTCGTACCAGAGCCTCGCGCTCCACCAAAGGGCTGCTGCCCCACTACGGCTCCCGTAGGTTTATCGTTGATGTAAAAGTTTCCGGCCGAGTGCCGGAGCTTCTGAGTTGCCTGCTGAAGGGCGTAACGATCCTGAGCGAAGACGGCTCCGGTGAGTGCGTAGGGCGAGGTCTGATCTACTAGCTCCAGTGTTTCTTCAAACCGCTCGGCTTGATACACGTAGATAGTCACCACTGGTCCAAAGATTTCTTCGCACATGGTGGTATACTTGGGTTCTTGAGCTACCAATACCGTGGGCTGAATGAAATATCCTTGCGACTTATCGTATTCTCCGCCAGCGATGACTTCTACCATTGGATCGTTTTTGGCGTTATCAATGTACTGGGCAATTCGGTCAAAGGCTACCTCACTGATTACGGCACTCATAAAGTTCTGAAAATCAGCCACATCACCCATCTTAATTTGCTCAATATCTTCCAGCATGTAGCCCTTTATCTCATCCCATAAGTTATTAGGAATGTACACCCGCGAAGCAGCGGAGCACTTCTGCCCCTGAAATTCAAAGCCCCCCCGAACAATAGCAGTAGCCACCGCTTTAGCATCGGCCGAAGGGTGGGCGATGATAAAATCTTTTCCGCCAGTTTCGCCTACAATACGCGGGTACGAACGATAGCTATCAATATTGTTACCAATCGTTTGCCAGAGTTGCTTAAACACTTTCGTGCTTCCGGTAAAGTGCAATCCGGCAAAATCAGGGTGGTTGAATACCACCTCTCCCGCTACCGGACCATCTACATTAATTAAGTTAATTACTCCGTCGGGCACCCCCGCTTCCCGGAAGATTTGCATCAGCAGATTGGCTGAATAGATTTGTGTTTCGGCGGGTTTCCAAACGACGGTATTACCCATCATGGCCGGAGCAGCCGGCAGGTTCCCGGCAATAGCAGTGAAGTTGAAGGGGGTGATAGCGAAGATGAACCCTTCTAACGGACGTTGCTCCACCCGGTTCCAAACGCCTTTGGGCGAAATAGGTGGTTGCTGTTCGTAAATCTCGGTCATGTACTTTACATTGAACCGCAAAAAGTCTATGATCTCGCAAACCGCATCAATCTCGGACTGATGAGCTGTTTTAGACTGGGCCAGCATGGTTGCTGCGTTCATCTGGTAGCGATACTTTCCGGCAATCAGTTCGGCAGCCTTTAAAAAGATACTGGCTCGTTGCTCCCAAGCCATATTCTCCCAAGCGTACTTCGCTCCTAGCGCGGCGTTAATTGCTTGTTCCACGTGCGAAGCATCGCCTTCGTAGTAATGCCCCAACACGTGTTGGTGGTTGTGGGGTGGGTTCAATGACTTCTTTACATCTGTAGTAATTTGTTCGCTGCCAATGTACAGTGGTACTTCTACCTGCTGCGATTGCAGGGCAGTAAGCGTTGCTTGAAGTGCTTCTCGCTCGGAAGTGCCCGGGGCATAATCGTAAATAGGCTCGTTAATGGGGGTAGGAACTTGATAGAATCCGGTAGACATGAAGATTAAAAATTATAGGTTAATTGTTGAATGACTGGAAGCTGGGTGCATGGGGCAGGGATTCAGATAATGTACTCCACGCCCCTAGCTCCGTGTTCGTGGGCAAAGGTAGACCTTTTCTAGAGAAAGAACCAGATCAGTTCTATTGTGTTTAGACGAAAAAAGCCCCGAAATATAATTCCGAGGCTTTCCTGTTTGATCGACTATTATTTACTGTTTCACAATTTTCATGACGTGGGATTGATCTTGACTTTGTATCTGCACGTAGTACAACCCAGCCGGTAGTGCTTGTAGAAGCAGGCTACTTCTTCCCTTGGTCAGTGCCTGATTCGCTACTTGCTGCCCCGCAGTATTTGTAACTACGGCCCGGCTACCCAACCAGCTTGCTGGAATCTCTAAAGTTAGTCGGTCACCTACTGGATTAGGATACGCCGCGATGTTCACCTCCGATTCCTGACCAATGCTAGTAATGAGGGCTGGGGGTTCCTCTTCTTCAATACCCACAACATTGATAAATCTTTCTACCTCTACCGATAATGTTAGTGCTTTATCATTCACCTCTATCTGGTTATCCCGCATATCAACTCCTTCGTAGTCTGCCAAAAAGAAATAATCACCAAGTGGAATGTTCGGGAAGTAAAATTTTCCGTCACCGTTCGTCACCCCGTAACCCACAATACTTTGATCGGTGGTGCTAACCAAATACACCGTAATACCAGCCATAGCAGATTCTTCCAACCGACCTCCTGATGAGCCTTCTAGAACCAAAGTTCCTCCTACGGTTACACCCTGCTGAGCGGTAGTATCCGGTTTGGAAATAAGAGCTACTGACAATGTAGTATCCTGCGTGATTCCGAGAATATCGGCCTGCGCCAAAGTTAGTCGTCCCCCCAAATAGGTGGGCAGGTACGCAGCATCAGAAGAAGTTAACCGCATACTGTAGAAACCACCCGCCACCTCCGAGAAAATACCACTACCTGAAACCAAAGGCTGCTCTTGCTCTACCGAAAAACTACTACCCGAAGCCTTGTTGAGGCTAGCCATTACGGCGGGTACCTCATTTGCCGAAGCAAGTTGTACGGTAATAGAATATTTCAGGGTAGAATCAACCGGAGGCTCGGTAGTTGGCGGAACCGTATCCGAGGTGAAAACCAAGAAAGACTGACTTACCGGAAAAGCAGGTTGGTAAAACTCGTTTCCGGCTTGAGCAGCGGTTACCGTGACGGTTCCGGTATCCAGAAGCCGGAGTATATCACCATCCAGTTCAGCCGGACCGTCGATAGAAAAGTCAATCGGCAGCTCCGAGCTAGCCGAAATCGCTAACGCTACAGAATCAGTGAGGGTAATGTCTTGATCGCTGATGGCGGTAAACGCAATAGTCTGGGTGCCCTGATTAATGGTAAACTGCCGGGTAATTGGAGTGGCTGCCTCGTGAAAATCGTCGCCGGGCTGGGTTGCCCGAATGGTTACCTGACCAATACCTAGGGTAGTTACCATATCCCCCTGAATATCTACTAGACTATCCCCTTCTATCGCCTCATAGAAAACTGGCAACCCTGAGGTAGCGGTAGCATTCAGCACAAAAGAGGTGGTTCCGAAGTTCACGTTGGCTACCGGACTAAAAGTTAGGCTATTTGGTTTGGCTTGTACGTTCACCGTCATCGGATTACTTACCAATGTCAAATCGGGTGCTGCCAGATTAGTTACCTCGCAGATATACACGCCATCGTCACTCACTACGATAGGATTCATAATATACTCACCTACAGTGGTAGTATCAACCGCCACTCCATCGCGGTACCAAACGTACTGATTACCAACTACTGAAGCATCAATACCTAGCGAGAGCGTATAACTATCTTCCACATTCCGAAACGTATTAGTGGTAGTGCCCACCTTTGCTTGAGGAGAGTAGATTAGGTTTGATGCAGAATCTACAACATAGATTATATCCTCGAACGTAAGTACGTTGTTAGATAAATCAATTACCCCTAAAGTATTAGGCGGGACATTATTTACAGCATCAATCTGATTTCCGTTTAGCAATAGCGAATCAGTAGCTTCCGAAAAGATACTAATCCAGGGATTTAGAATTCCACTCAATACGTTGTCTTGCAAATTGGCGTATTCCAGGCCGGTGAGATCGCTCATCGTTGCTGGAAAAGAACCGACGAGTTGGTTGTTACTCAACTCTAACCGGACTACCCGATTATCCGTTACACTCACCCCGTGCCAAGTGCTTATATCCCCACTCAACCAATTAGTGTTATCCGTCCAGTTAGGACCATCGGTAGCATTATAAAAATCTACCAAGGCCAGTGAATCAATGACCAGCGGATTCTGGGGAGTAGTGAACGTAAGTGTATCGGAAAATGGACCACTACCGCAAGTATTGTCAGCAAATATTCGGAGATAGTACGTAGTTAAAGGAATTAGTCCGGTTACCTTAGTATTAGTTGAGTCTAGTACAGTCGTACTCACCGTACTGCCAAATAGATTATCGGTAGCCACTTCTACCGAATAGGTGTCAGCGTTGATAATACTTTCCCAAGCTACGGTTACTTGGTTATGCTCAACCACTAACAAAGTGTCTACCGGAGCTGATGGTAAACTGTCGGTGGTAAAAGTTAGTACTGCGGTAGTATCGCCCGTGCCGCAAGCATTACCCGGAATAATACGATAAGCGTAGGTAGTAGCCGAAGTAAGACCACTAATTACTAAGGTATCATTACTGATGGGGTAATTATCAATAGTGGCAAAAGCATCGGTAGAAAGCTCTACCAGGTATTCATCCGCTTCGGTTACTTCGTCCCAAGTAAGCATCGCCCCGTCACACGCGATTTGAGAGGCTGCTATATTGGTAGGAATGACCGGAACATCGTTGGTCTGATAGGTTTCCGTACTGGCGGGTCCAGACCCACAGACGTTCTGCGGAGTGACCCGATATTCGTAAACTGTTCCTTGCTCGCGACCTGCTATTGAGAGTGAAGTAGAAGGAATAGATTGAGAAATATCGATAGTAACAAAACCATCTTTGGAAACCTCCAACAAGTAGTTCGAAGCATACGTCACCGCATCCCAGCTTACCTTAAATCCATCGCAGTCGGGATTAGAAGCTGATAGGTTAGTAATAGCGCCCGGAATATCGAGCACTTCTACCGAAATAGTATCCGAATTGAGTGAAGTACCACAACTGGTACTTGCCCGTACCTGGTAATAATACGTTTCAGTAGCCATAAGCCCGCTTACATCTAAGAAGGTATCAGTCGTAGAAGTGGCACTATAACCAGCGACCATTGTAGTAAAATCACTGTCTTCGGCTACATCTATTTCGTAACTAGTCGCTCCGAATACCGGATTCCACGTAGCCGCAAATGCATCGCAGGTGATGTTAGTCGCTGGCTGGGCAACTGGGGCACCATCATCGATTATGCTTATATTAAAAGTAGATGAATCTGAGCAGATCCCACCAGTCGTATACGTTATCGTATGAACGCCCGGCGTGCTAGCCGATAAATCAATTTCACCCGTACCAATATTAATTATAAGTCCGGCTGTAGCGGTAAATGTACCACCGGCATCTCCGGTAATAGTAGCTACTGGATCAGTATCCGTTGGGCAGTAATCGGAAGCAGTATAATTGAAACTGGCATCACCCCTAGCGGTGATGGTCAAACTAAAAGTACCGCCGGAGGGGCATGTCCCCCCCGTTGTGTAGGTAACGGTATAAGTACCTAAAGTACTGCCCGATAAATCTACCTCACCTGTTGCATTATCAACAAATACTAAACCAGGGGTACTACTAAATGTACCACCGGGCGTGGTGATACTATTAGGCACCGGATTACTATCATCTCCACAATAATTCGCACTAGCGTAGCTAAAGCTAGCGTCTTCTACTGCATTAATTGTTACGTTAGAAGTTTGAATATCGGGCGGTGAAGTTGTTTCGTAAGTTACCGTATATGTTCCAGGCATACTAGCATCCAGATCAATCTCACCCGTAGCAATGTCAATATCCAATCCAGCAGTACTGCTAAATATCCCACCGGGAGTGGTTACCGATGGCGTAGGGTCAGCATCACTCTGGCAATAGCCTGTACTAGCGTAGTTAAAGGTAGCGTCCTCAACCCCCCACATATCTTTATCGCTATGGCCTACGACCGAAGCCACCGTTGAACCACCATATAACCACAATAAAATAAAAACAAACTGTTTCATAATAAAACATTTCCATGAAAAGTGCAATTATTATTCTACAGGAAGACAATCCAACAGTATTCTTACTCGGAAAAGTACATGACCGCCATAAAACGCAATAACGAGGGGGTTTTTACAACTTTTTTCTTATTTCTAGGGTCTATTGGTTATCCATTAGAATAGAATTAGATTGGCGGTATATGCAACCTTACGCCTCACTACGACTTTTTTTTGCGGTCTTTCTCATTATGAAAATAGCTACTTCTTCTTTCGGACAATCAGTGGAAGATGTCGTTGTTAACCGCTCAGCAAGCAATATTAGTCTTACCAATTGGATACAAGAAATTGAATCAGCAAACCCGGTTCGGTTCTTCTATCGCCCTGCGTGGACCGACTCTATTACCGTTTCTCAGTCGTTCAGCAACACCCCACTTACCAAAGCACTTTCCACTATTATTCAGAATACCGATCTGGCCTTCACCACTTATCAGAATTATTACATTGTATTGCTTTCTACCGCCCCCGTAGCCACTCGCCGTTCTGCTACTGATGCCGATAACCGCCGAATAATCATTGGCGATTCACTGGCAGCCGACGGACAAACCGAAGCAGTAGTAAGTGGCTATATTCGGGATGGAAGTACCGGACAGGGCATTGCCGGCGCAACGCTTTTCTCGCCGGAGGCTGGACAAGGAACCTCCACCAACGCTAACGGCTACTACAGTTTAACTATCCCTACGGGCAATTACGACTGGGAAATTACCTCGCTAGGTTACGAAGCGGAAGCACGTAAAGTACGGGTGACTTCTGACGGATCATTTTCGGTAGATTTATTTGAAGAGACCTCTCGTTTGGAGGAAATTACTATTACCGAACGAGCGGAAGATAACAACGTGAGCGGAGCCCAAATGAGTGCTACCCGCATGGATATTCAGCGAGTACAGAAGATGCCGGCCTTCTTGGGCGAAGTAGATATTATTAATGCCATTGAGATGCTACCGGGGGTAAGCGTAGCGGGCGAAGGAGCTTCGGGCTTTAACGTGCGCGGAGGTGATGTAGGCCAAAATTTAATTTTACTAGACGGCATCCCCATCTACAACCCCTCCCACTTATTCGGATTTTTCTCCGCTTTTAATGCGGATCTGCTGCAAGATGCTACGCTATACAAAGGGGGCATTCCGGCTCGCTACGGCGGGCGAATTGCCTCAGTATTGGACATAAGCACCAAGGAAGGAAACCTGCGAAAACTAAAGGTAAGCGGAGGTATTGGAGTGATTGCCAGCCGCCTATCGGCTGAAATTCCGATTGTGAAGGAAAAAAGTAGTTTGATTATTGGGGGCCGAGCTTCGTACTCCGATTGGATACTAAACCGCTTGCAAGACATTACCCTTCGGCAGAGTGAAGCTTCATTTTACGATGCTAACGCTAAGTGGACGTATCGGCTCAATGAATCTCATAAAATTGGTCTGACCGGCTACTTTAGTAACGACAACTTTGGCTTAGCCAATGATGCTACTTATCAGTATCAGAACGCGGGAGGAGCCCTTCATTGGGATTACTTAATCTCACAAAAGTGGTTATCCTCACTAAGAGTGACTCAATCGCGCTACCGCTACCAAATTGGCGACGTACAAGATAGCGTATCAGCCTCCCAGATTGACGCTGCCTTCGACCAGACAGGGGGGCAGTGGAACCTGAACTTTTTCCCAAATGAAGAACACGAGATAAGTGGTGGACTTGAAGTAGCCCACTACCAATTTTCGCCGGGTGACCTTCGCCCCACCGGAGATTTTTCGCTAATTATCCCCCAAGAACTGGCGACTGAGCAGGCTTGGGAATTTTCTGGCTACCTAAGCGATGTTTACCAGATTAATCCGTTTTTGACCCTAACTGCGGGAGTGCGCTATAATTATTATCGCTACGTAGGGCCACGCGAGGTAACCAACTACGCTGAAGGCCGCCCCCGTCGGGTTGGTTCCACTACCGGAACTACCACCTTTTCTGAAGGTGAGACTATTGTTACCTATCAGGGCTGGGAACCTCGGGCGGCGTTACGCATCGGACTAAACAACCGAAGCAGTATCAAGCTGAGTTATAACCGTCTTCGGCAAAATACCCATCTAATTTCTAACACGGCCAGCATTACCCCAACCGATATTTGGAAACTGAGCGATCCGTACTTACCCCCTCAAATTGGCGATCAGTACGCGATTGGCTTCTTCCGTAACGTATTTAACAATGCGATAGAAGCATCAGTAGAGGTATACTATAAAGATATTCTGAATTTAGTGGAGTACCGCGATGGAGCCACCCTACTCATGAACGATCAACTGGAAGCCGACTTGCTTAGCGGAACCGGAAAAGCCTACGGAGCCGAGTTATTGGTCTCAAAAAATATCGGAAGGCTGACCGGCTGGCTCGCTTACACCTTCTCCCGCACTTTGCGTAGAGTAGATAGTGATTTTCCTGAAGAGCGAGTGAACCGGGGTGAGTGGTATCCGTCGTACTTCGATAAACCGCATGACCTTACCGTGGTAGGAAACTACCAATTCACTCGACGAGTACGCTTAGGCTTTAATTTTACGTTCAGCACCGGGCGCCCTATCACCTTACCCGAAAGCACGTACCGCATTGGGAGCTTCGATATTGCCAACTACTCCGACCGCAATCAGTACCGTATTCCGGCTTACCATCGGTTAGACCTATCATTTTCAGTAGATGGAAATCTGAAAAAGAAGAAGAAGTGGGACTCAAGTTGGACATTTGCGCTCTACAACCTCTACGGACGGAATAATCCGTATTCTATTTTCTTTCAGAGCACCGGTTCTGGGCGGTTTTCAGCCTTCCGGCTGGCTATTCTGGGGCGACCATTTCCATCAATCACCTATAATTTTAAATTTTGAGCGTTATGAAGGGAAGGGGATTTATTTTTGCATTTCTACCACTACTACTAACTACCTGTATTGATCCTTTTGATATAGGCGATGTAGTAAATGGCCAGCCACGATTGGTGGTAGATGGTTTACTCACCAATCAGCCTCAAGCGCACGAAGTACGCATCTCTTATTCATCGCCTACCCTAAATACTTTTGATCGGGAAGTAGTGTCGGGGGCTGACGTTTTTATTGAAGACGAAAACGGCAGCCAGGTATCACTAATTGAAGATACTGAACGGGAAGGCGTGTATCTAACCCCGAGTAACTTTGCCGGAACTGTAGGAGTTACTTATACCTTGCGGGTGCGTACCGCAGAAAATGTTAGCTATCGCTCTTTACCGGAGATGATGCGCCCGGTAGCTGAGATTGATAGTATCTACGCCGAACTGGACAGTCGACAGTCCCTTTCATCCCTTGGTACCCTGCTGAATAATTGGGGAATGCAGTTCTACGTAAGTACCGGAACCGGTACGCCTGAATCGAACTTTTACCAGTGGAAATGGGAAGAAACCTATCAGTTCACAGCTCCCCTAGCCCGAGAAGACCAAATTATTCAACCAATCTGTTACCAGTCGGGCCGTCAGTTTAACCAGCTTCTTATTGGTTCTTCGCAAGATTTCTCCCAAGATCGCATTGGGCGGCAACCGATTACTTTTGTATCTAAAAATACGTATAAGCTTCAGCAACGCTACAGCTTACTGGTGAAACAGCTATCACTTTCTGAACGGGCTTTTAACTTCTGGAGCGATGTAGAGGTGCAACGTGATACTGACGGCTCTTTATTTGACCCACCCCCCTCTCAAATTATTGGCAATATGGTGCGCGACGATGATCCCGAAGATATTGTACTTGGTTACTTTCAGGTATCAGCAGTAACCGAGCAGCGATTTTTCATTACCCGAGCCGAAGTGCCTGCTAGTCCTGGTGGGCCAATTGGAGGGTTTAGCTCCTGTGTAGAGTCTTCCGAACCTCCGGCGGATGGAAATAACGGCGAATCCTCAGGTGGTCCGGATGATGGCCCCCCAGATTTTTGCTACGATTGCACGCTGATACAAGGAACTACTACTGAACGACCTTCTTTTTGGTGATTATGAAGAGAGTATACTTTGGTTTACTGTGGCTAGTGCTAATTCAGGCACCAATATTAGGCAAGGCGCAAGGTGTAGGCACTATGCTTCAAAACTACGCCAGCAAGTCAGCAACCGAGGAGGTGTTTCTCCAGCTATCCGAAACAGCAGTTGGGGTTGGTGATACAATCTGGTTTCAAGCCAGCATCAATCAACCGGATACTGCTCAGAACCCTAGTCGGGTAGTGTATATAGAGCTGTTTAATCAGCAAAAAGTAGCGGTGGCGCAAGGCATTTACCAAGCCTCGCTAGGAGTAGCTACAGGTCAGTTATCGCTGCCCGATAGTTTAGTCGGTGGGTGGTATCAGCTTCGGGCGTATACCCAGCACATGCAGAACAGACATTCTAGCAATTTTTTCACCCAGCCTATCTTAGTAGTTAATGTTAACGCTACTAATCCCTCGCCCGCCACCCGGCCTAACCCGCCAAGTTTTACGCTTCATCCGGAGGGAGGAAACTGGGTAGCCGATAAAAAAACTAACGTAGTTGCTCAACTTTATTCTTCTGCCAATCACACCGACACAATTCGCCTGGAAATAATTCAAGCGTCTGATTCGGCAGTAGTAGCGCAGGCAACTTTCTCGCACCGCTTAGCGAAACTTTCGTATACCCCTCAAGCAGATACCAGCTACATGGCTCGGCTCATTACCGCCGATACTAGCTACACCCAACTTCCTAATGCAAAACCTGACGACTGCACTCTTCGGGTCAGCAGCGATGGGAATCAACTAAAAATTGATGTTACCAAGCAACCGAGTATCCGGGAAGTCTTTTTGGCCATTCGCTCCGGTAAGCAGCTATTACACGCTCAAGCGGTAAACCAACCGTCTTTTTCAACCTCAGTGCCTACCTCTCAAGTACCGGGCCTGATTGAAGTAGTACTGCTTGATAATCAGGCGCAGGTGCTCGCACAACGATTGTTTTATATTGATGAACCAACCAGCAGCTCTTCCATTAGCTTATCTAAAACAACCGTATCGCCTCGCGAAGAACTACACGTTTCCCTGAGCGACATCCCCAATTTGAATGAGGTGACGCTTGCGCTGACTGTTCGTAAAACTCATCTTTCTCAGCATCCGCTTTCGGTAGCGGTGCTAAATAATTTTGGCTTAGCGGGTGTATCCTTACCCACTGACCTACCGGCTAGCCAAACTTCCGCCTGGGTTAATCAGTGGTTAGTTACCCAAAAATCTTCTTGGCGTAGTTGGCCTAAGATGCTTTCTCAAGAAGATTCTTCCGAGCGTTTTATAGCAGAAGATGAAATGCTCCTTATCACCGGAAGCGTGCATACCTCTCAACCCATTGGTGAAGACGATCAGGTGTTACTTTCTATTCCTGGGGATGACCCCTACTTTGAGTACAGTGAGATTACGGAGGGTGGCAGGTTTGCTATCCCCATTTCTCGGGTGTACGGTTCGCAAAACTCTATTCTACAGTATAACTCTGCCACCGATGAACAGCCCCAGAGTATTCGTTGGAAAGTAGATAGCACCTTTGCCTCATCGCCTCCGGCGAAATTCTATGCACCTTATACCATTACGAATGATGAATGGCAAAAGCTTGTAAATGAGTATCGTACCAGAAAGAGTATTCAGCAGGGGTACTACTATTTTGAAGACAATGCTGAAGATACGTTAGGCCAGTCTAGAAAGCAGTTTAGGTTTTACGGTGCACCCAACGTACAAATTGACCCTGAAGATTATATCGCTCTGCCCTCCTTCGAAGAAATCTGTAGAGAGTTGCTACCGGGAGTACGGCTCATGAAGAAAAAGAAAGTGTATGATTTTGATGTTTTCAACCCAACATCACGCAAATTTCTACCCAACGAACCTACGCTACTGTTAGATGGCGTTCCTATTCAAGATAAAGACTACATCATTAACTTTCCCCCCGATCAAATTGATTTCATTGAGACGGTAAACCGCCGAACGTACTACGGTAATGTGCGACTCGATGGAGTAATTGCTCTGTACACCAAGCAGGAGAAGGCATATGAAGATGCTCTCGCGGGGCGGGCCCACTTTACTACCCTACCCTACTACACTCCGCTGGTCTCCTTTTCATCACCCGATTCTCTAATTGCCTCATTGCCTGATTTCCGAACGCTGTTGCATTGGAAGCCAAATGTTACTCTTGATACCGACGAAACCGGCTCGTTGTCATTTACTACTTCCGATGAGCTTGGTCAGTACGAAGCCGTGTTACAAGGGGTAACCAAGGAGGGTGAAGTCATCTACGAAATAGCTACTTTTGAGGTAAAACCGGCTGACCTTCCCTAAAAAACGGCTTATCCCTTTCAGATAAATCGATAATTCTTAATATCTTACTGAGCAGATACAATTACATAACCATGACAAAAAACGAAATTTCCCGTCGCTCTTTTCTTTCTTCCGTCAGTATGCTTGCTGCTGGCTCTATGATTACCGCACCCGCTGGTGGCTTTGGCCTCACCGATGAAAAGCTCAAAGTAGTGTTGGTCGGCACCGGAGTGCGGGGCACCTCCTTCTGGGGTAAGCGACTGGTGGAGCAATATCCTGACATTTTAGAGTTCGTTGGCTTAAGTGATATTAATCCGGGACGCTTAGCGTATGCGAAAAAATATATGGGCGTAGATTGCCCTACTTTCACCAACTTTGAAGAGATGGTCACCCAGACCAAACCCGATTTGGTGATTGTAACCACGAAAGATTCTACCCACCACGAATTTATCATCAAGGGCTTGCAAATGGGCTGCGACGTGCTCACCGAAAAGCCGCTAACCACCGACGAACGCAAGTGTCAGGCGATTCTGGATGCAGAACGGAGCTCTAATAAAAACCTAATTGTTGGATTTAACTACCGATGGAGTCCCTACGCTACCAAAATTAAAGAGTTGTTGATGAATGAAGCAGTCGGAAAAATCACTTCGGTAGATTTTCATTGGTACCTAAATACGTACCACGGTGCTTCGTATTTCAGACGCTGGCACGGGTTGCGCCAAGCAGGAGGGACGCTATGGGTTCATAAATCTACGCACCACTTCGACCTGCTGAACTGGTGGCTCAATTCCGACCCGGCCGAAGTTTTTGCTTATGGAGCACTAGAACACTACGGGGTGAATGGCCCGTTCCGGGGAGACAACTGTCGCTCCTGTGAGCACAAAAGTGACTGTAACTTCCACTGGGATATTACTAAAAGTGAGCGGGATATGGATTTGTACGTAAAGAACGAGGAGTACGATGGCTACATTCGCGATAACTGTTTGTTCCGGGAGGATATTAATATCTACGATAAAATGTCAGCCCAAATTAAATACGCTAACGATGTAGTAGTAAACTACTCGCTCACTACTTATTCGCCCTACGAAGGCTGGCGAATTGCTTTCAACGGTATGGATGGCCGGATTGAAGCCTGGTTGGATATTCCGTACTTCAAAAGCGAAAATATGAGTCAATCGGAATTACACGCGGCGGAAATGAATCAGTCGGGCGAAGACGAAGCCCAATCCGAACCACTGATTGTACATAAAAACTGGAATAACTTCGAGACGGTCAATGTTCCGGTAGAGCGAGGTGGTCACGGCGGAGGTGACAAACGGCTGCACGATAAAATCTTTAAAAATCCTGAAAAAACTGATCCTTATGACCGGGCAGCGGGAGTACGCGACGGTGCCATGTCTATCTTAGTGGGAGTCGCAGCCCGCAACAGTATTGAATCAGGCGAACCCGTACGAATTGCCTCACTAACCGACCTTCAGCCTCGCGCCAAGCGAATTTAGCTCACTGATAGGCCACTATTTTAGCAATTGTTAAGAGCAAAATGGTTTAGTCTGATAGTATTGCTAACTATTATTGTAGAACTATTTACTGCTGTTTATAGTATGTATATGTGCATACCAGCAGAACTATTATGAAAGTCGGCTCTAAGCATCAATCAGCAGAAATGCGGCGACAGCAAATATTGTCGGCGGCCGATTTGGTACTCATCGATGTAGGCGTTGAAGATTTTACTATTGATCAAGTTGCCGAACGGGCTAACATTGCCAAAGGAACTGTCTATAAATACTTTAAAAGTAAGGATGAGATTTTAGCCGAAATCAGTGCCAAGGCGATCAGTTTACTACTACAAAATTTCCGGCAAGCAACCGCTAGTCATACCCACAGTGTAGAAAGGCTTAAAGCAATATGCTGGGCGGCCTATCGCTATTATCAAACTCATTTGGCCTACCATGAGTTGTTGGCTTATATAGAACGCCCTGACTTTAACATTGATTTTCAGGGATATACTAAAATCAGCCAATCAGTCCAGGATTTCTGCGAAAGTATTATTGCGGAAGGCCAACAAAAAGGCGAAATAAACCCTTCTCTCAACCCCGAATTATTAGTTCGGGTCATTTGGGCTACCAATATTGGGGTCATCCAATTTGTGCAAACTAAGCAGAAACTAATTCAGAATATTCACGAGACTTCGATAGATGAGATGATTGACATCTCGGTACAGATAATGGCTAATGGCATTTCTACCAATAAAAAAGACTGATAGTCATTTTATAATAATTATTTATTCCTCTCTAACTGTTTGATTCTCTTCAAGAAACGTATATTTATCACCGCCATTTACAATTTTGTTTAAAAATTTCTCTCAAAGAACTAAACAAAAATATCGATACTGCGATTAATCAATGGTGACTGTTAGTCATTTTTATAAACACTTTTAAACCGCAGTAATGAAATATCTCAAATTCGCCACTTTAGGATTGCTTGGAATAGCCCTGAGCATCACCCTAATTTCTTATGTGACCAAATCGGAAAGCAAAGCATCTGCTGCTTCCAGTGAGTCTAACAAGACTGAATCCACTAGTTCATCCAATACCGTGCGTCTTAGCACCTTAGAGCTAATTCCTGTGGAGAATCGGGAAAAAACCATTCAAGTTCCAGTCAGCGGACGAGTGGTACCTAAGAACCAAACCCAGCTATTGGCCGAGGTACAGGGGCGCATTCTACCGGCATCGTGTAAATTCAAAGCTGGTCAGCATTTTAAGCGAGGCGAGGTATTGCTCTACGTTGATTCCCGCGAATTTGCGCTGAACCTGGAAGCCCAAAAAAGTGCCTTTCTCAATATTTTAACCGGAATTATGCCTGATTTGAAGGCGGATTATCCCAACAATTATCAGCAGTGGCTTACTTACGTGCAAGCTTACGATAGTGGTCAGCCACTACAACCACTTCCCGAAACTTCTTCGGAAGGCGAGAAGTACTTCATTACTTCTAACCAGGTGTACAACACTTTTTATTCCATTAAGGCACAGGAAGAGCGGTTGAACAAATATACCATCCGGGCACCTTACGCGGGGTTAGTAACTGATGCAATGGTGGATATTGGCGGTATGGTATCGCCGGGACAACTGTTGGGTACCCTTATCAGTAGCAGTGACTATGAATTGGAAGCCGGGGTAACCTTGGAAGCCACTACTAACCTCAGCGTAGGTGACAAACTGACGTTTCAGAGTAACGAAATAGCGGGTACCTGGATCGGCGAAGTAGTTCGCATTAACGATATTGTTGATCCCCAAACCCAGAATATTCCCGTATTCTTTCAAATGCAGGGGCCTTCACTCAAGAGTGGTATGTACTTGGAAGGGACATTTGCTACGCGTAGCTACGAAGATGTATTCGTCATCCCGCAAGCAGCACTGTCCCGCGACGAAAGTGTGCTGATACTGGAAGAAAACGTAATTGTCCGTAAAGCCATCACCCCCGTTGAGTACCTGCGCGACTCTATTATTGTGCAAGGTCTCACCGAAAGCGATCAGCTGATTTTAAACCAGTTTGGCACGCCCGTAGAAGGTAAAAAAGTATACCAGGATAACTAAGATTAATCGCTTGTACCGGACAGGTTTCGGAAGATAGCAAGAATAAGTAATACGCTATGAAAAAGATTATTGAATTTCTCACCCAGCGTCCCAGCCTGGTCAACATCTTCATCGGGCTGATTGTGGTCGTCGGATTGTTCACCCTTTCCTCCATCCGCAACACATTTTTCCCCTCCGAGCCAATCAACTTCATCTCCGTCAATGTTGTGTACCGAGGGGCTTCGCCTCAGGAGGTTGAAGAGGAAGTGATTAATAAAATAGAAGATAACCTTCAAGGACTAAAAGGAATCCTTCGGGTTACTTCTACCGCTACCGAAAGTAATGGCAACGTGCGGATTGAAATGAAAGAAGATGCCGATGTCAATGAAGTATTGCAAGACGTTAACAATGCCGTTGACCGGATTACTACTTTTCCTAGCGGAACGGATACCCCGGTTATCCGCAAAGAAGAACCACTTAACTATACCATGACCGTTAGCTTAGTGGGCGACGTCGGTTTGGCTACTTTGAAGGATTACGCTAAGTATATGAAAGACGAACTAATCCTTTCGCCCAGCTTATCGCAAATTGCCATCAGTGGCTACCCCGAAGAGGAAATTGAGGTGCGGGTGCGCGAAAATGACTTGCGGGCGTACGAGCTAACTTTCGAGGAAGTGAGCCGGGCCATTCAGCAAACTAACCTCAAAGCTTCCGGTGGGGAACTGGAAACGGAAGACCGTAACATACTAATTCGCCTTAACAGTCGCGACTACTACGCCAAAGGCTTGTTGAATACTGTAGTAAAAGCTACCCCCGATGGTAAGGCCATTTTGCTTAAAGACGTAGCCGAGGTAAAAAACCGCTTTACCGATAAGCCAGACGCCACGTTTATCAACGGTCAAACCGCCGTGACACTGAAGATTTTTAGCCGCTTTCAGGAAGATATTCTAGACAACGCCGCCTACGTAACCGACTACATGCAAGACTTCAACGAAGGGCACGAAGGGGTAGAAGTAGTGATAGTGGAAGACAATAGTGTGGGATTGAATACGACCATCAGTACGCTAACCAACAATGCGTGGCAGGGTATTTTGCTGGTCCTTATTGTGCTAGGGCTGTTTCTGCACCCGCGCATTGCCTTTTGGGTAGCCTTCAAAATTCCGGTAGCCCTGCTGGGCATGTTTATCTTGTCTAACTTCTACGGGATGACGATCAACCAGCTTTCGCTGTTTGGTACTATCGTGGTACTGGGTATTTTAGTAGACGATGGAGTGGTAGTAGCCGAGAATATTTACCAGCATTACACTAACGGAAAAAATAGACTGCAAGCCGCTATTGATGGTACCCTTGAAGTGGTTCCGGCAATTGTTTCTTCATTGACTACTACCGCCCTCGCTTTTTCACTTTTCTTCTTTTTGGATGGCCAGCTAGGCGACTACTTTTCGGATATTTCCTTCGTGGTATGTGCTACGCTATTGATTGCTTTATTAGAAACCTTATTTTTTCTGCCGGTACACGTGGCTCGCTCTAAGGCTTTAGGTAAAGATGACAAGCCGTGGAAACTAACTCAAAAAACTAATGAATCGCTGATTCACTTTCGGGATAAGGTATATGTGCCCATTATTAACTTCGGGGTACGCCGACCGTGGGTGCCCATCCTGGGCGTAGTGGTCGCGATGGTGCTTTCTGTTTTTGCCATCGGCTCAGGTACCATCAAGAGTACCTTCTTCCCAGCTATTGACCAAGACGTGATTACGGCGAGCTTAGAGCTACCGCTAGGCACTGACGAAACGTTGGTGAATAAGCGGTTGGCGCAGATGGAAGAAGCCGTTTGGAAAATCAATGAACGCTACAGCGTCCAGCGCGACGATAGTGCTCAGGTGGTTAACTACGTGGAGCGCATCATCGGTCCGCGTAGTAATGAAGGCAAACTAAATATTTACATGATGGAGGGCGATGCCCGGGGAATTCGCTCGTTTGAGATTGCCGGAGCTATTCGGGATGAGGTTGGCCCCATTCCGGAAGCGCGTAACCTAGCCTACGGCAGCATTCCGGTGTTTGGTAAACCCGTTTCTATCGCCTTGGTAGGTAGCGACCTGGAACAACTACGCGACGCTAAAACCCAACTTCGCAGCTATCTAGAAGAACGCAGCGACCTGAAAGACGTAACCGATACCGACCAGCAAGGCGTACCCGAGTTGGCGATGGAGCTGAGCCCCAAAGCTCGGTTTCTTGGGCTCACCGAAGCGCAAGTGTTCAATCAAATCCGCCAGGGCTTTTTTGGATTGGAAGTACAGAGTTTGCAGCGAGGTGACGAAGAAGTAAAAGTATGGATGCGTTACGATGAGCAAGACCGACGGTCGGTAGATCAATTGGAAAATGTACGCTTGAGAACGCCCAACGGCGCTTCCTATCCCATGCGGGAACTCGCTACTTTTACTGATAAAACTAACGTAGCCTCCATCAACCACCAGGAAGGTACCCGGGAGATTCGGGTTGAGGCGGATGTAGAGAATTTGCTGGTCTCGGTACCTGGCGTGCTAGCTGAGGCTGAAGCCACGGTTCTAAAAGATATTCAGCAGCAGTTTCCCAGTTTACGCTACACCTTGGAAGGCGAGGCTCGCCTCTCGAGCAAAACGCAGAATTCCAGCCAGGCACCGAGCTTAATCATATTAGTGCTCATGATTACGGTGCTGATGTTGAATTATCGCTCGCTGAGTAAAACCCTCGCTATTCTGATAATTCTTCCCTTTGCCTTTGTTGGCGCGGCCTGGGGCACATTTTTGCACGGTATCCCGTTTAGCATCTTTTCTATTTTGGGTATGATTGCTCTCTGGGGGATTTTGATCAATAATGGGCTAGTGTTGATCTCTACTTACAACGAAGAACTGAAGAAGGGAAATTCAGTAACCGAAAGTTTGAAGTCGGCCGCTATTTCGCGATTCCGACCGATTGTACTTACCACCATCACTACGGTATTTGGTTTAGCTCCGCTGTTGCTCAATAATTCAATCAGTGCCCAGTTTATTAAGCCTACCGCTATTTCGGTAGCCTACGGCCTGGTTTTCGGCATTGTACTTACGCTGTTTTTCTTGCCCGCGCTGATACTTTCTTTTCATAAACTGAAAGAATTCTATCACCTCAAAATCCGAAAAAAGGATGTAAAATCAGAGGAACTGGATGTAGTCTTCCGCGAAATGAAGCAACAAATTACCTAAAACCTAATGAGTGATGACTAGTGATGAATGAATAATAAAATATCAGTCATTCATCACTAGTCATTATTCATCAGTCATTATTCATTAATCATCACCACCATGAACGCTATACGTATTTTTATTTTTTTCTGTCTCTTCAGTGCAGCTCCGGTTGTGTACGCTCAGGAGACACTGACCTTGGAAGAAGCGATTGATATGGCACTGACCAATAACCAGGAGATCGCTATTCAGCGTAAACAAACCGATATTGTTCGCAATAATGTGTACAAGGGCAACGCCGGGTTGCTACCGACGATCAGCTTGATTGGTAACGGAAGTTACAGCAGTGGCAACACCGAAGTAACGCTTCGGACGTTCACCGAAAACCCTGCCCAGATTACCATTGACGAAGACAACGTCGTGACCGAACAGGCTTCAGCCGTAGTCCAGGCCGACTACGTATTGTTTGCTGGGTTTAGTGGTCAGTACCGCTATCGGTTGCTGGAACACGCGGCTACCATCAGTCGTTATCAGCAGGAAATACTGGTAAACAACACGGTGCTATCGGTAGCCGAGCTGTTCTTAGAAATCGCTAAACTTCAACGCCGGGAGGAACTGCTGCGTGAAACCATTGAGATTAGTCAGGAACGGCTGGCCAAAGTCAATGACCAGTTCGCCTTTGGTAAGGCCACCGGATTGGATATTCTAAGAGCAGAGACCGATCTGAACCAAGATCAAACCGCGCTGGATGATATACGCTTAGCTAAAAATAACCTGTTGAAAGACCTCAGCTTTCTAATTGGTCAACCCGCCGAATCTAACTACGCAGTGTCGGCGGTCTACCAACTACCCAAGGTAGTTACCCTGGATAGCTTGAAGCAACAGGTGCTTCAGAGTAACCCCGAGCGTAAGCTACAGGCCGAAAGCATGATGGCTGCCCAAGATCAGCGAAAACTTACCCAAGCCAACCAGTACCCTCAGCTAAGTGCTTTTGCCAACTATGGTTACCAGTGGCAACGAAACGATGTGCAACAGTTGGCCGAGTTGCAAAATATTGGGTACACGGCTGGAGTCTCACTCCGCTACAACTTGTACCGGGGTGGACAAACCCGCCGGAACTTACAAAACGACCGACTGGCAATTGAGGCCGAAGAGGTTCGCTTACAGCAGGTGCGTGAGCGTTTGGTTAACCAAGCCATTAAAGAATATAGTACGCTGGAGTATCTGCAAGCGCAGTTGAGCCGGGAAAAAGAAAACCTAGACACGTTCACTGAGAGTTTTGGCCGAATGCAAGAACGGTACTACAATGGTAAAGCTACCTCGCTTGACATCCGAGATACCCAAACCGCTTTACTAAATGCGAACATCACCGTCAGTGATATTCAAGCCGAAATTATTCAGTCGTTTATGCGACTCGAGAACTTACGCGGAGGACTGATAGGAACCACTCCCTAAACAAGAAAGGTAGCGCATAATTTACTTAACCCGTATAATTAGCGATTATGAAATCCACCGAATCAATTACTACTTTATCGATGCCCCAAAGCTATCAACAAGGATGGAAAACGGCTCAACAGCAACTTGATCGTCAGCTTTATTTACGCCCGACTAAAGCGAAGGGTCGGGGCAAGACAGATCGTTAGCCTCAGCTTATATTTTCCAGGAATCTTCTCGGTAAAGCAACTATCACCACTTCTTTCATCGAATATTTATGCTCTATTTGCTAAAAAAATACCCTAAGCAAACCGATACTGCCCTATTAATTCTAGGGTTTGTCATTGGTATGAATTTTTTAGCTTACGTTAAGTACGCCGGCGTAGATTGGCAATATTTCTACCAACTTCATCCTTCATTTCTGCTGATCACCCCTACGCTAGAAGGATTAGTCTTGGGTACCACATTGGCCGTGATGGAGCATGTTCTCTTCAAGCGGTTTTACGTTAGGTTCAGCTACAGCCAAGCTTTGTTGATGCATATCATCATCACTGCCATAGTTATTGTCATTACGTTGTTGGTGGGAGAAATTTTCAATCAGATAGTATTTAATAAACAAGATTGGGGCATAGCTCTACCCACCGCTTGGCAGTTTATACAGTCACCATTAAATGCTTCTCTATTTGCCTACTCACTGGCACTAGCAACGCTACTCAACTTTTTTCGACAGTTGGGTAACCACTTTGGCCATAGTATAATCTTGGACTTCATTACCGGAAAGTACGTTCGCCCTCAAGAGGAGCACCGGACTTTCATGTTTTTAGACCTCAATCAGTCTACCACCATCGCCGAGCAACTGGGGCACGTGAAGTACAGTCGCCTGTTGAATCAATGCTTCAACGATCTTTCAGAATTTATTTTACGCTACGAAGCAGATGTATACCAGTACGTAGGCGATGAAGTCGTACTCACCTGGCATACTGACCAAACGAAAGAACCCATTGATATAGCTGGATTGTACTTTGATTTTCGGTCGAAACTCCGCCAGAATGCCGTTAGCTACCGCGAAAAATTTGGGGTAGCCCCTCAGTTCAAAGCTTCGGTGCACACCGGTTTGGTCTCTATCACTCGGGTCGGGCATCACCGTAAAACTCTAGCTTACCACGGTGATGTACTCAATACCGCGGCTCGCTTAATCAATATTTGCAGTAGGCTTAAGAAAGATTTACTAGTAACGGCTACCTCTGCTTCGTTCATCCAGCGTAGTCCCCAATATCGGGTAGATAACGTAGATACACTGCTGTTACGTGGTAAGCATAACACAACTCAAGTGTTTGAGGTGATACAGTTACTTGAGCCTTGGTCGGCTCAACTACAGGGTAATGCACCCTTATCTAACGCTGCCCTATGAAAAGTCTTTACTTCACTATTTAATGACTGAAGCACATTTACTTCATAATTCTGCTTTCTATGAAACAAGAACCCATTGATATACTGCTTTCTCCTTTACGGCGCGTATTAGCGCACCCTTCTACAAGTGGTTTACTTCTATTGCTTATGGTAGTAGTCGCTATGATTTGGGCCAACTCACCTTGGGAAGCGGCCTATCATCATCTATGGGAGACTCACTTTACCATCGGATTTCCAGGTTTTTCACTGGATAAGAGCTTGCATCACTGGATCAATGATGGGTTAATGTCCATTTTCTTTTTTGTGGTTGGTCTGGAAATCAAACGAGAAATCATTAATGGCGAACTATCCAGCTGGAAGCAAGCTTCGTTGCCAATTGCCGCAGCCGTAGGTGGCATGGTTATCCCTGCACTGCTCTATTTGGTTTTCAACTACGGTGGGGAAGGAGCTAGCGGATGGGGTATCCCAATGGCTACTGACATTGCATTTACCTTAGGCTTACTCTCACTAGTGGGTTCACGGGTGCCGCTTTCGCTCAAGATATTCATCACTGCCCTAGCTACAGTTGACGATATTGGTGCGGTGTTAGTTATTGCTATTTTCTATACCCCGGACGTCGATTTTGTACACCTCGCTTTGGCTGGTGCTTGCCTGTTAGTGATGCTCAGCGGCAACCTGTTAGGCATTCGGAATGTCTGGTTCTACCTATTCTTTGGCATAGTAGGCTTGTGGACAGGTATGTTATTGTCGGGAGTACACGCCACACTAGCTGGGGTATTGGCTGCGCTCACTATCCCAGCCCGGGTGAAAGTGGAGGAGCAGGAGTATCATCATCTACTAAAAAGCTGGTCGAGGCACTTTGCTCAAGCACCTTCCATTGGTGGCCCGCTCATCTCTAGCGACCAGCTGCATATTACCTTAGAGGTGGTCAAGGGAAGTGTGCGAGCCACCCCACCCTTACAGCGACTGGAGCACGTTATGGCCCCACTGGTTACTTTCGGAGTAATGCCTCTGTTTGCTCTAGCCAACGCTGGCGTGAGCATCAAAGGTGATATACTAGCCATGCTAGCTCATCCGGTGAGTCTGGGTATCATCGTAGGCTTGGTGGTTGGAAAAATTGGAGGAATCTGGCTGTTTTCCCGCATTATGGCCACCGCTGGTTGGGGACGTCTGCCCAAGAGTAGCAACTGGTCACAAATGGGAGGAGTAGGTATGATGGCTGGTATCGGCTTCACCATGTCGCTCTTCATTGCCGAGATGGCCTTTACCGACCCAGTACTAGTGCAACACGCCAAGATTGGCATATTAACTGCTTCTTTTCTGGCCGCCGTGACGGGTATGTTGTGGCTATACTTTCTACCGACTCGGCCTACTAGTGCTCGACATTCCCCACGTCCAATGGCTAAAAAGTATGCCCAATAATTTCTGTGTTTCAATGACCTTTAATTTACGCATAATGAAAACCTTGCTACTGCTGATCCGTACGCCAAAGCACAGTGGGCTGCTATTTAATAGCATTTTGGTAGGCTTAACTAATTTAACTCTACACATCAATAATTCTTTAACCTATTACTGGTTTTACCTTAAGGCTTTTTCATCCAGCTCTTTAGTATAAGTGTCGTATAATTAGCCTTGATTTTTTACTATGCCTAAGCAGTTTCTTAGAAAGGTTCTCTACTTCGGATATACACTATGCTTCGGATTACTAATTCCCTACTTAGGTACAGCTCAGTCCATTGATCGGTTGGTTGATTTTTTTACCCTTCAGCCTAACCAGCGAGCCGCTCGGCAGGATACTAGCCTATACCCAGCTAAACTAATTTTAACTCCGTTGGTCGCTTTTTCACCCGAAACCAGCTTAGAGTTCGGGGTTGGAGCTAAGTACTTGTTTAAGTTCCGAGGATCAGGTTCGGAAACCCGCACCTCCAATATGCCACTTTCGGCAACTTACACCCTCAACAATCAGGTGTTGCTATTTTCCGGATTTTCCATTTTCTCCAATCAAGAACGCTATATGCTGACGGGTAACCTACGGTTCCGCGTGTTTCCTCAGTATTTTTACGGTATTGGTCGTGACAGTCCTTCATCGGCGGAAGAGGAATACTCATTTACCCAGGTAACCATTGAACCGATTTTACTCAAACAGACTTGGCTACGTTATCTATTTGTAGGAGGCGGGATGCGCTATAACTATATCGGTAATATGGAGTTTGAGGCGGAAAGCGTACTAGCCGAGAGTGACATTTTGGGGGCAGATGGCTCTACTTCCGTAGGTGTTGAAGCCTCAGTAGTTTACGACAATCGGGATAATATTCTTACTGCTCACCGAGGGTGGTACGTTTATTTGACACACGGTTTCTACGAATCATGGTTGGGAAGCAGCGCTACCTTTCAGTTAACCCGGTTCGATGCCCGCCGATTTATTCCACTCCCCGACCGCAGAAGTGTGCTGGCGTTACAACTACTAGCAACTTTTTCATTTGGCGATGTGCCGCTGAATGAGCTAGGCGCACTGGGTGGGGATCAGATTATGCGAGGATACTACGACGGACGGTTTGTTGACAATCATCTGTTAGCACTTCAGGCCGAGTATCGGTTTAAAATATTGGGTCGGTTAGGTGCCGTAGTATTTGCTGGAGCCGGCGATGTGGTTTCGCAAACCCGGGATTTTCGGCTAGGAAACTTTCGCCCCACTGTGGGAGCTGGATTACGCTTTTTAATTGACCCACGAGAAGATTTAAATATTCGCTTTGACTACGGCATCGGGCGTAGTACCCAGAACTACTACTTTCAGGTGGGCGAAGCATTCTAAATCGTAGAGATCATGAAAAACAGAGCCAACCGTAAATCAAACCCCAAACAACAATGAGTTTCTACCAAGTATTTGACTTTTTGCGTGACCTGAACAAAAATAATAACAAAGCCTGGATGGACGAACACCGCGGGCGCTACCATGAAGTACGCGACTTTATGCTTGGCTGGATTGAAAATCTGGACAAACGGCTTCAGGAAATTGATCTCGGTTACATGCCGACTCCAGCTAAGAAGGCGATTAGCCGCATCAATAATAATTTGGTATACAAGCCCAATGCTCCCACTTACCGCGATCATTTTGGGGCAGAAATGAATAAAGCGAAAGACAAAAGTGGTTTTTACGTTCACATGAGCCTGAACGGCAGTTTTATCGGCGGTGGGTTCTATAATCCTTCCAAAGATCAACTGGATAGCATCCGCGATGCGATTGATTACAATGGTGAAGAGCTCAAGAAGATCATCTCCAAAAAATCGTTCGTTGAAACGTTTGGAGAAATGAGTGACAAGGATGCACTAAAAACGGCACCCAAAGGCTTTGCTCAAGACCATAAGCATATTGATTTGCTACGGATGAAAAGTTTTGCCGTAATGCACACGATTACCCAAAAAGAAATCATGGCCGATAATTTCACTGATAAAGTAGTGAAAGTGTACCAAGAGATAGTACCGTTTAATCAGTATCTGGAAAAAGCGGTGAGTGTCTGAACAACAAATCTAACCATCCTCTTTCAATAGTCACGTCATGTCTTTTGTTACCCAGTTTTCTTCTATGCGCGACTACGCTGAGCGCATGAAATTGCCCATTAGGCCTGAGGTAGATAATTTCGCTATTTTCGACTTTGCTGATTTACCTCCGTTGGCTAACGTTTCGCTCACAAGCTACCAGCAGCACTTCTTTGAAATTACCCTAGAAATTACACCCATGTGTTCGCTTCAGGTAGATGCGTTTCATTTTCCTGCCAGCGGACATCGTATCTCTTTCATTCGGCCTTCCTGTCTACTTTCACTTCAACAACCGGCAGACATCACCGGAAGAGGCTTTACCGTATTTATTGGTCAAAAGATAATAGAAGAACTCTTTCTCACTACGCGCTCTTTGGGTATATCTCCCCTTTTTGATCCTACCCGTTCGCCAGTTATCTCTTTGACTTCTAAGCTATTACACGAAATAACGGATATCTTTGCACAGCTATACTACGAGTACACCGAATACGGTGCAGCCGGCAAAACTATTCTTAGAGCATATCTGGGCATTTTGTTAGAAAAAGTGGCTCGCCACTGTGCTTCCACAACGAAACTTCCGTCGGTTTCACGGGCTGCCGAACTCACGGCTAACTTTCATCGATTCTGTCAGCGTCATTTTCGGACCCACCGAACAGTGAAAGATATTGCTTCGGAAATGAATGTATCGCCCAAGTACCTTTCGGAAGTAGTGAGTCGTACCACTGGCCAGAAGGCACTGAGTATTCTCAACCGCTACCGGATTGATCACGCAAAAGCGCTTCTACTCCAGACAACACTTAGTCCAACCGAAGTGGCTTACCACCTTAATTTCGAGCATCCCAACTACTTTTTCACACTGTTTAAACAAACTATCGGTCTAACCCCTCGGCAATTCCGGTATATGTAGAGTATTATCCGACTTTTCCGAATAAAGCCTCTGCTTGTGCCTGTATATCTTTATGAAACGCCTTGGTAGTTTCCTGGGCTATTAATCTATCTTAAGTATTCATACTAATTAGTTTAATCATGAATGATACCCATCAAGCATCGAATCAAGAACAAGTATTGCGCCAGATGATCGAGCAAGACTACGCTTCGCTCTGGACTAAAACAGCTAAGAACCCTCTAGATATGGCTCAAGCTACTGAGGTATACCTCACTACCAAAGAACTTGTAGTAATCGACCCAGATTTAGGAATGGCCGACCCTGGTGCTCCTTCCCGAGCTGTAAGTTACGAGACTATTTTCCCGCTATGGTCGCGCATGTGGGAGTTTGTAGAAGAAGGGGGAATTACAAGTGTATTTAATATAAACATTCACCTATACTCGGAACAAGCCTTTGCAGCCTTTGATGCGACCGGAGAGATGAAATTTAAGAACGGCGAACAGGTATCACTCTTCCGTAATGTTACGCAGTGGTGGGTATACACTTCAGCGGGATGGCGCATTCGCTACGAACATGTATCGGAAGGAAAGCCAGCTGGTGAAGGGCAAGTGAAAACTAGCCCTGAAAATGTTGTCTGACTGACTCACGGTACTGCTCTCCAATGGGAAGCTCTTGTCGACTAATTTCTACATCCTGTTTAGTGTAAGCCGTGATTTGGTTAACATTGACGATGTATGAACGATGAATCCTCAAAAAGCGATCGTCTAGCAGTTTTTGAAATGCCGAGATACTGTACTTGACGGTGTGTTTCTCATCAACGCAATGAATAGTGATATAGTCTTTACGACTCTCAACGTATAAAATACTATCTAGCAATAGCTTTACTTGCTTCCGATCTTTCCTAATAAAGATATGGTCTTTTCGTACTACTTCGCCGGGCAGGGCGGTAGTTGGAGGCACTTCCGGTTGCTGACTCAAAAATTTCTCAGTGGCCTTGAAAAGACGCTCAAAGGTGATTGGTTTTAGTAGGTAGTCAACGGCATTTAGCTCAAACCCATCGAGCGCGTAGTCTCGGTAAGCAGTTGTAAAAATGACCTTCGGTTGGTGCAACAGATTTTTGAAAAATTCCGTCCCCTTCATTAGCGGCATCTCAATGTCTAAAAAAAGAAGGTCAATCGTATGTTGTTGTAACACCTTTCGGGCTTCCAGGGCGCTGGCGCAGGTGGCGACTACCTCAAAATCGGGTAACTGGGCTAAATGGGTCACAATGAGTTCACGAGCCAATTCTTCGTCATCAATAACTAAACAAGCGTACGTCATGGGGCTTGCAGGTTTAGAGTCACACAATAAGTTTCGGTTGTTTGCTCGATCTGAAGTTGATGAGCGTTGGGATAGAGCAACGCTAACTGTTTTCTAACGTTCCTTAGGCCAATAGCTGGTTTTATTGCTTTACCGGGCGGAATACCGGCTGGCACTGAGTTTCTGATACGGAAGGAAATGGTCTTCGCCTGGGTACTCAGTCCAATAGCAATGGTAGCTTGATTAATTTCTTGGCTTACCCCGTGTTTGAAAGCATTTTCAACGAAGGTTAATAGTAGCAGTGGAGCAATCTTGAGGTCATAGTGTAGCGAGTTATCAAAAGTGATGGCTACCCGTTGGCCGTAGCGAATTTTTTCTAACGTAAGATAGTTTTCAATCAGCGCTACCTCTTTAGCAAGCGGTACGTAGTCTTCATTGCAGCGGTACAGCATATAGTCCAGCATATCGGATAGCTTACTAATGACTTCGGGAGTTTTATCTGATTTTTTGACCGCCAATGCGTACACATTATTCAGGGTGTTGAATAGGAAGTGAGGGTTGAGTTGATGCTTTAAGGCCGTGAGTTCCGCTGTCTTTTTTTGCTCGTTGATCTTCGCCAAACGCTGTTGATTGCGATAGAACTGAAAGAGCAACAGCAATACCGTAGGCGAGAAGAAGAAAATTGCTTTACTGGCCGTCACCGAAAGATTAGCTAATCGCTCGGGAACCGAAAAATACCCAAATTTTTCAAACTGCCAAGCGTACGACTGAGGATACATAGGCTCGAAGTAGTAATACTTCGCGGCATAGTACCCAGTGGTAGCCAGCACCAGCAGAAGGGCGAGTAGCCCTCCAAACAAAACAAATCGCTTTTTGTCCAGCAATTTCGGCATGAGAATGTAGAGCGTCACGTACGCCACGATCACTTGCAAAGCAGTCATGACGGCCATCACCCCGATCGAGTGGCTGACATTGTTATAAATCACCCGACTAGAGGTGATGATATGAAACACAAAAATGACTATCCAAAAAAGTAGGTGCCGCAGGAAAGGAGTATCTACTCGCTGGTATGTCTCTTTCAGAAAATGCATAGCAATGGGTAAAGATACGGATCGCTAGGCGAACTACCCGCAAAAGTAGCTAAAGCGGCAGGCTAGGTGGTTGTACCACTCATTACCGTAGACGAACCCTGATTTTTACCCTCAATAACAGTCTGATAGCGAGAATCAGCGATTGGTCTACTTTTCAAAAGAGGTGAGGCATTCAGAGCTAGTATTGCCCGCATAGAGGAACCACCCTCATTCATCCAAACCTCGTACATATGCCTTATTTCCTAAAAAAAGCACTCCTCATTGGGTGCCTGGTAATGATCTATTTTACCGCTCACGCCCAATCCATTCAAACCATTACGGGTCAAGTGGTAAACGTTCAAGGGGAACCACTCTTCGGAAACGCGATAGTCATCTCACCCACCGACTCGAGCATTATTCAGGGCACACCTTTTTTGGAAGGAACATTTACGCTCACTGGGTTAAATAATCAACAAGTACTGCTTAAGCTTAGCTCACTCACTTTCCGGGATACCATATTGGTTGTGCGCTACGCCACCAATGCTCACGTGGATTTGGGAAGGGTTAGGGTTCGGGAAGCAGCTAATGAATTGGACGAGGTGACGGTAACCGCGAAACAATCGCTCGTTAACGAACGGCCCGATGGCTCTCTGGCCATCAATATCGCCAACACTCCACTGGCAACGGCTACATCGGTAGACGAAATTTTAAGTCGCTCACCGACAATCGTGTACGACGAAGATGGCAACTTACAAGTGTTTGGGAAAGGAGCAGCCATTCTGTTTATCAACGGGGTGCGGGTAGCCAACGAACGCCTGTCTACCCTTTCGCCTTCCGATATTCAAACTATTGAAATCATTAGCAACCCCGGCCCCCGCTACGATGCTGAAGGTAACGCCGTGATTAATATCATTACCCGCACCAATCGTGAGCAGGGCGGGCAAGGAGCGATCAAAAATTATTACAGCTACAGTGATTTTACGGGCTACGATAACCGAACCGACATCGCTTACAGCTACGCCCAGGGCAACTGGTCGACCCACGCTAACTACGGCTTACAGTTGGGACACAATCGGCACATCCAGCGCACCAGTCGTACCCGCAACATTCCTAATAACTTCTTTCGCTCTACCATCAAAAACGATTGGCAGTACGAATACGATAATTTGTCTAACTACGGAGTAGGACTCCAGTACAACGTTGCGGCAGATCACTATTTTTCAGTACAGTACACCGGGGCATACGAAGATTTGGGCGGACAGCAGTTGAGTGATAATACCATTGAGGATAGTCAAGTTATTGTCTACAACACCAACATTGCCCGGGACGACCTGACGCAGAAAAATACCCTAAACGCCAATTACTACCGTAAAATGGATAGCCTGGGTTCCAGCCTATTCATCGGTAGTCAGTTTGCGGGCTACGCCAACGACTTCGACAATGATATTACCGAATCCAGCGCCATTGATGATATAGCGCAAGTGGCTCTCATCAACAATGTGGGTGGTAATGACATCAACATTTTTAGTACTCAACTTGATTATACGAAAGTTTTTAGTAAGCGGTACCACTTAGAGTGGGGCGGGAAATACGGGTACGTACAGATCAACTCCCGCACCACATTTTTTGATCTGGGTGAAGGGGGCACTCGCACCCGAGATGAGGATCTGTCCAGTAGTTTTGCATACCGCGAGCGGGTTCCGGCTGCCTATCTCAATCTGCAAGGCAACATCACTGATAATATTGACTATGGTGTGGGACTGAGAACGGAACTTACGGATTACACGCTTTTCACCGAAGTAGACGGTGGCCGTACCATCGGTGATACTTATTTCAATGTGTTTCCCAGTGCTTCACTCACCGCCCGGCTGTCGGAGCAGACCAATGTTTATGTTACTTACACCTCTCGTATTGTTCGCCCACCCTACCAAACCCTCAACCCGTTTGTCGTCTACCAAGATGCTTTTACTTCTATTCGGGGCAACCCCGATCTTCAGCCCTCGCGAGTGCACGCTCTCGAGGCCGGAGGAGCGTGGGCGGGGCTCAGCCTCAAACTAGGCTACAACTATACGATTGACCCTATTGATGGCGGAGCATTTCAGTCGGAAGATAATCCTCGTGAATACATTTTGCAGCGGGTTAACCTAAGTGAGCGGCACGCATTCTTTGGTACGCTGTCTAAAAATATTAACCTGGCCTGGTGGCGATCTAACAATACCGCCACCCTCAGCTTCGACCGATTGTTTGACAATACCGGAGTTTTTGCGGTGAATAACAGCGAGCCGTACTACTACCTCTACTCTCAGAATAGCTTTGATATTAAAGATTGGTTTACGCTTTATCTCACCGCTTGGTACCTGAGTGATAAACGGGACGGCATTAACTTCGAGAAAGACTACTCCTCGGTCAACCTAGGAGTAGAGAAAAAGCTATTGGGGAACTCTCTCACTTGCAACCTCGACTTCAAC
The DNA here is from genome assembly GCF_030506325.1 of Tunicatimonas pelagia. Taxonomy (NCBI): domain Bacteria; kingdom Pseudomonadati; phylum Bacteroidota; class Cytophagia; order Cytophagales; family Catalimonadaceae; genus Tunicatimonas; species Tunicatimonas pelagia. The sequence continues at coordinate 2,812,624 of NZ_CP120683.1, forward strand.
GATGTGTTCTACCGGGTACGGGCTAGCGGGGAATACCGGGTAGGCCAAACCGATGTGATTTATGATAACGTGTGGAATACCCACTATGTCCGGTTTTCAGTAGCCTACAATTTTGGCAGGCTCAAAGAACTTAACTACCGCAATAAGAATGTGGGGGAGTCAGAAAGTCAACGAGCGCGCTAAGGCATTGTTGAACCCATGGGCTACCCAATGAAATTTTGTCATTATAAGTAGCTGGAAAATGTACATTTGTATTCACGATAGCCTTTGTAGGTGTGTGTTATTAGGGTAAAAAGCAGTAGGTTCGTATATCGAGCCGTTGTCCAGCGTTATGAACATGAAGCCACATACACTTTAGCAATTTCTTAGAAACCTAATTAGTATTTCAGAGGAAGCTATCGCTGAAATAGAAACATCAGGAATTAGAAAATCTGTAGAAGCTAACTCGATTTTTTTCTCGGCCAGCGAGCCGTTTTCTAAGTTACTGTTTTTAGAAAAAGGCTTGGTCAGGTCTTATCGAGTGATAGACGGTAAGGACATTACTTTTTATTTCTTTACCGCCGGGGAATTCGCCGTTGATTACGAAAGCTTCTTAAAAGAATCGGAAAGCTCGCTATTCTTTGAGGCATTAGTTGATTGTGATTATCTAGAGTTCAGCAAGTCAACCATTGAAGCGTTGTATGACTCATTCCCGGCGTTTGAGCGGGTGGGAAGAATCATGGCAGAACAGGCTTATCTAAGTGCTACCAGCCGGGTCAAGGAGCTTCAGGCGGAATCTTTACAGGATAGGTACCTTAAACTGCTGGCACGCAATCCCGAACTTTTTCAGCAAATTCCCCAATACCATATTGCCTCTTACCTAGGCGTGAAGCCTCAGAGCCTCAGCCGAGTGAGGGCCAAGCTTACCGGAAAGATTTACTAGCCCTGCCCCTTCTTCACCTAGGTGAATGAAAAAGACCCTTTGCTTTTTGACCTTTGTATTATCACCAAAACAGATAATCAAATGCAAAGGATTCGTTTCACTCTTCTCATTCTTCTGGTCGCCTCTTGGGGAACCACATTAGCCCAAAGCGAAAACGAGGTACGCCGCTGGGGCGTAGAGTTCAGCCCGGTTGGAGCCGGAGTCTTTCAACTATTTCAGGGCAAGGCCACCTACCTGCTTTGGCCTAATAAGTCTACCCCGGCGGAAGTGGGTCTGGGCCTACTCTTACAGCCCCAATCTACTTCTTCCACTAATGAAGGCTTCAACAGCGATGGTACGTATTCCGCCGTGATGGCCTCACTGGCCTACCGACAGTATTATTGGCGAGGTCTCCATACGGAATCGGTGGTCAATTTTGGACAAGGTTCGGTAGCGGATAATGTGGTTGATGGCGGGGAGTACAGTGCCTTTCAGCTCTTTGTACAGCACTTCGCTGGCTACAAATTTCGGTTCCTCAACGGGGCTAAGATCAATTTTTACGCGATCCCGCAGTTCGGCATTGGCTATGTTCCGCTGGACAAAGAATGGCCTACCACCGAAGACAGTGGAGTCTTCTTCTTGGGAGACCTGAAGGTGGGAATTAATTTCTAATCAAAACAACATCATCTTATGAAAAAGCAACGAGATATTATCCGAATTGTCCACTTGTTAGGGGCAGCGGTCATTGGCACCTACGTGTATTCGCCCTACAGTCAATTAGCGTGGTTCACGTTAATCTTGCAGATTGTGATTATTCCAGCTCTAATCCTTACAGGTTTATGGCTATGGAAACCCAAGTGGTTTAAAGCCAGTCGGAAAACGGCTACGCTACTACTTTTCGCCCTGATGACGACTGCATCATTAAACCCGCTACAGGCGCAAGATCGCCTGAAAGGAGGCGCGGGAGGATTCACGATAGGGGTTAAGGCCTACAATACGGCTGCTCACCAGTTCTTCGTGCCGGAAGGAGGCCCTACGATGGGCGATAACATTGTTCAATTTGGTGGGGAAGGCTACGGGTTACTCAATCGGTGGGTGCTGGGCGGAAGTGGATACATGAGCCGGGGCGACCAGGTGCAGGAGGGCAACCTACAGTATAAGGTACACGGCGGCGGTGGGTTTTTCCAAGCTGGATACGTGGTGTACCATACCGATGAGCTATTGGCATTTCCCCTTTTGGGTATCGGTGTAGATGCCTTGGGGATTAATCGGAGAGTGGAGGAAGACATCGCCTTTGCCCCTGACCGCTTTTTGGAAGCGAACTACTTTATTGCCCGACCTAGCCTAGACGTAGGGGTTGGCGTTGATTGGTTTCCGGGTAAAAAAGGTTGGAAGCTAGGTATCCGAACCGGCTACAATGTGACGCTTGCCCGAAATAATGAGTGGCGACACTACGGTGGTGAGATTACTACCCCTGATCTGCCCGATAATGATCTGGACGGTTTCTACGTGAGGCTAACGGTTGGGGGTGGCCATTTCAGAACAAAAGAATAACTGACTATGAACGCACTCATCGAACAACAAATCTACGAAAGGGCGCGTCGCAGAGTCGCCTTTCGGATTCACTTGATTGCCTACGTGATTGGAGTACTCATCAACTGGGTAGTTTGGGTAGTGTACCCCACCCCGCACATTTGGCCGATCTGGCCGACGCTGGGTTGGAGCATTGGTATCGCCTCTCATTACTTGGGAGTTTATCATCCTGGTCAGATATTCTCTATTGACCAAGAGATAGAACGTGTGGTAAGGAAGGAGCTCAACAAGAAAGATCAGAACGCTTAGTGTCTAGCTTTTTTACGAGGCAAATTACAATTTTGGGATAAAGACGTTTATAACACAGCATAAACACTAAGGCATAGTTGAACCAATGGTCAACCCAATGAAGTTTTGTCATTATGAGTAGCTGGAGAACGGAGCAAATGTCGCGAGGGGTGGAGTGGTTGTAGCCAATTGGGGTATCCCAGAAGCATTGAATTTCACTGAAAACGTTAAACATTAAAATCAACAATTTAATTTTACGTTGTTTAGAATTATGGATAATGCCAGAAGTAGAACAAAAAAATATTGGTTTTGAAAATGCTCCTGCAAAAGTAAGAGAGATTGTTTTTGCGCTTAGCGATGGTTTACAAAACACACTTAGCGACAAACTTCTTGGTTTGTATCTGTATGGCTCTCTTGCTTATGGCTGTTTTAATTCCGAAACGAGCGACATAGACTTTGTTGTCGTGTTATCTGAACCCTTAACTTCCGAAGAAGAGCAAAAAATAGCTCAATTGCATAAGCGTTTGGGTTACGATCCTGAATATGGAAAACGTATTGAGGGAACGTATATGACCGAAGAACAGGTAAAAACCGATGAGTATCCACCTGATTTTTTGTTTTACGTGGAAGGTAAAGAATTTGTACAAGCACAAGCAGGACAAGGCGAATACGATTTCCCAATGCATTGCCAACATTTGCATGAATCAGGTTTAAAGATTATTGGATATGAACCGCAGAAATTATTTTTGCCCGTACCATGGGAAATTTTAAAGCGTTCTCTCCGGCAGGAAATGCCATTTATTAAAGAACAATTTGAAAAAAGACCCATATATGCTGTGCTCAATTTGTGCCGAGTAGTTCGAGCCTATGAAACTCACAAACTTTCTTCAAAGAAACAGGGTGGCGAATGGGGGCTCCAAAATTTCCCTGCTGAATTTCATGAGATGATTCAAATTGCGTTGGAAGGGTATACGCATAAAAAAACGGCCAGACAAAAACAATTCTTAACAGAAAACCTCTCTCGTTTTTACGAGTATTGTATTGAAAGAATTCCTAATAGTTGACAACAAACAATAGAACAACTGGCTACAACACTATAAACAAGCAATAGCAGGTTAGCACCATGTTGATAGAGTTGATTTTTGGCCGATTAATTTGCGCCTGCGCGAAGCTTATCCGGTGAAATTCCGTAACTACATCATAGCCGAGACCATTGTAGCTAATTTAATTATACCCGAATAGGTATAATCTTTTCTAAAGAACATATGTCTATACCCGAGCGGGTACATTTTAACAAATTATCATTATATTTATACCCGTTCAGGTATAATATTAGTATGAAAAAATTAAGTCAATTCGTAAAGGAAAGGCGAAAAAACCTAGGGCTCACCCAAGAAGACCTTTCGTTTAAAGCTGGAGTCGGATTACGATTTGTTCGCGAACTAGAACAAGGGAAAGAATCATTAATGACCGACAAAGTCAACCAAGTATTATCATTATTCGGCCATGAACTTGGCCCAGTACCAACAGAAAGAGATGAAAGTAGCTAAAGTTTACATGCACGATACATGGGCCGGCGTATTGACGGAAGATGAAGATGGCTACCATTTTCAATATGAAGAATCGTACCTGAAAAAACCCGATTCAGAAGCAATAAGTGTAACATTTCCCCTTGCACCCGATCAATATGATAGCAAAGTTTTATTTCCATTTTTTGACGGATTAATTCCAGAAGGATGGTTATTAGATATAGCACAAAAAAACTGGAAACTAAATCCGAGAGATAGAATGAGCATACTACTAAAGACCTGCTATGATTGCATAGGCGCAGTATCAATACGATCACAAGAAGAAAATGGAAAGTAAATGCTTTTACTGTTACCAGAAAGTCGATGCTAGTGAATTGAAGACCTAACCATGCATTTGGCTGAGATTAGTAAATTAAAAACAGTAGAGCATTCACTTGTTAGATTAAAATCGGGTGAATTAGCTTATCTAACAAAACGAATTGACAGAAAAAAAGGAAGTAAGCTTCATATGGAAGACATGTGTCAAATCACCGAACGAATGACGGAACACAAGTACCAAGGATCTTATGAGCAAATAGCCAAAGCTATAAAAAAATATAGCGCTAACCCCGGCTTAAGTATCACTGATTTCTTTGAATTGGTTCTGTTCTGCTTTTTAACCGGAAATAATGATATGCACCTTAAGAACTTCTCTTTACTGAAAGGCAATTCTAGAAATGATTTATGCCCTGCCTATGACTTAGTTGCCTCTGAACTAGTGGTTGAGGGAGATGATGAAGATCTTGCCCTGAACTTAAATGGCAAGAAGAAAAAAATCAAAAAGAGAGATTTTGTAATTGCTATGAAAGGGGCTGGTTTAGGCGAAAAGGTGATTGAAAACATCTTTAAAAAGTATAAAAGGCTGATCCCAAAATGGTCTAAATTCATTGAAGAAAGTTTCTTGAGTGAATCAATGAAAGAAGAATATAAAACACTGATTAATCGCAAAGCAATACAAATTGAACTCTAAAAACCAGCTACAATAAGGCGTAGAGTACATAGTCTCCCTCCGGTCAGCAATGCCTTGTACACCAATAAGTTTTACAATTCTACAATCATGGGAAAGCCACTTTTATACCTTACCATTCTATTTCTATTCTCCTCTTGTATACACCATGATAACGCTCGGCCTTTTTCTAAACACAATAACAACCCTCTGATTTTTCGTGAGGTTAATAATATCTTTAATGCTTCTAGCCCTACTATTTCTGAACTCAAAAAGTTGGATAAAGACGATAGAATCGGCGCAGTAGATAACCTTCTTGCTAGCCATAAAGAAAAAGGCTTCCCTTTAATAGAACAAGATTCATTGTTGGAGGGATACGTTTATGCTACGTTTATCCATATTGACTCAACTCACCAAAACGATATTACATTTAACGTATTCGGAATCTATGACGAATACCGGTTTGGAGACAAAAAGCTTTATCATCTAGACTCCACCGATTTGTACTATAGAACCTATATGATTCCAGATGATTTATGTTTTGCCTACAAGTTTTACTATTCTAATAAAGTAACTGGAAAGAAGTCAAGGATGTCTGATCCTTTAAATCCGAGTCTTGTTCCATCCTCCGAAAGAAAAAATATGAGCTGGTCTGCGCTAGATTTAAGAACCAGTGAGGATGAATGGTATGTTAAAAGTGACCATCGTCAATACGGAACACTTGATACACTAGAACTACACAGTGAGCTGCTTTCCAACGCACGAAACATCTACGTTTATCTACCGCCCAAATATGATACTACTAAGGAAAAGTATCCGGTAATATATCTTTTTGATCCGTACATTTATTTGAATCTGGTGGAAGTTCCTAATGTGCTTGATAACCTAATCTATCATCAAGAAATTAGTCCGATGATAGCCGTATTTATTGATAACCCATCGCAAGCAGTAAGGAACAAAGAACTTCCGCTGAACGCTCAATTCAAGAACTTTTTTATTACTGAACTATTACCATTCATTAAAGATAGGTACCACGTTACGGATTTAGCAGATGAAACTATTATTGGCGGAATCAGCTACGGTGGATTAGCTGCAACGTATATTGCCTTTGAGCATAGTGATGTTTTTGGGAAAGTTCTTTCTCAATCGGGCAGTTTCTGGCGAGATACCACGCTTACCGACGGGGGAGAAGATTGGATAAGGGGCGATCACTTGACCAGGCAATTTCAAACCCAAGAGAAACGCAGCTTAAAGTTGCACCTCGATTGGGGATTGCAGGAAAACTGGTGTAAAGCATCTGGTAGAAGATTAGCCCAGGTACTCAAAGATAAACAATACGAGTTCACATTTACAGAGTTTAACGGATGGCATGATTGGTCTAACTCGAGAAAAATATTTCCAGATGCTTTACGGTATTTATTAGAGTAACAACAAATTGCCTGTGCCAACATTTTGTGTAGTATGTAGCGGGTAACGTTCAGGTTCGCAGCGTTGGTTCTCGTATTAGTTTTGGTACATCCTGACAAAAAATCTTCGCGAACTCTGCCACATGCTATACAATCTACTTAACATAAGTAAAACAAGTGAACTCACTCAGTAATTCTGTAACCCATCATCTGTCAGCTAAAGACAGTATTCTGAAGCAAGTCATCGCCGAAGTTGATTGGCCAAAAATCATTAGTACAGGTAACGTCTTTCATGATTTGATGAGTTGTATTGTTGAACAGCAGATTCACTACCGCAGTACCAAAAAGACATTTGCTAAACTCTTAGCCAAAGCTTCGTCGGAAGAGCTTACCGTAGATAACTTTGCGGAGTTTGAAGAGCAAGCGTTGGGCGATGTAAAACTCTCCATGAAAAAGTACGAGACCATCATTGAGGTAGTAGCGTTCTTTCAGGAGCACTCACCCGATTGGTCAGGGATGAGTAATGCTGAAGTACGCGAAGTACTCGGTAGTATCAAGGGGATTGGCCCCTGGACGATAGATATGATTTTACTCTACACGCTGGAGCGTCCTAATGTATTTCCTGCTCAAGACTATCATCTTCGGCTGGTGATAGAACAATTGTACTCTGTTGACGCTAAACGCATCACCTCAGAAATGAAGAAAATTGCTAAAAACTGGGCTCCGTACCAATCTTTCGGCGTGAAATATTTGTTAGCCTGGAAGGAGGCTAATAAACGAAGAAAGCAATGAAACAATCCGGTTCAGCTGATTTAGCTCTGATGGGAGGAGGTATTCCCCCCTGGTTATTTGAACGAATGAAGAAATTGAGTCTGGCCATTGTAGAAAGTATTCTGGCGGAATACGGTCATCAGGCTTTTCTCGCTAAATTGTCTAATCCATTCTGGTTTCAGAGCTTTGGAGCGGTCATCGGTATGGATTGGAACTCGTCGGGAGTGACTACCGCGGTTACTCGCGCTCTGAAAGATTCTATCAATCCTCACGCTCAAGAATTGGGTTTGTACGTTTGCGGGGGAAAGGGTAAACAATCCAAGCGAACTCCTCAGGAACTGGTTTCAGTAGGGGATAAAACGGGACTGAATGGCGAAGAACTATCGCGTTTCAGCAAACTAGTAGCGAAGGTAGATAACACGGCGGTACAAGATGGGTTTCAGCTTTATCTGCACAGTTTTCTGGTCAGTCGTGCGGGTGACTGGACAGCTATTCAGCAGGGAATGAACGGTAACACTCAGCAGGCTCGTAGGTATCATTGGCACTCTAAAAATATCAGTTCGTTTGTAAACGAACCTCATGCGGCTGTCTGCGGCACTAACCAAGGAGACATTTTGAATCTGGTAGCCCAGAATGCCGAACCAACGCGGGGTGGAATTTTAGAAATTGCCCAAGAAGCTCCCGATAAAATGATACGAGAAGTACAAAAGATGATCTTACCCAACTACTGCGGAGTGAAGGCGAAAGATGTTAATCTTAAACGACTCGGCAGCATTCTGTGGCTGGCCCAAGAAAGCCAGACCAATCAGTTTGAGGATCTACTACTGCTCAAAGGTTTAGGTCCCCGAACATTGCAGTCTCTCACGCTGGTAAGTGAAGTGATTCACGGCACCCCTTCCCGCTTCTCCGACCCTGCCCGCTACTCTTTTGCCCACGGCAGCAAGGGTGGCCGACCGTTCCCGGTACCTACCAACATATACGATGAAACCATCAGCACTCTTCGAAAAGCCGTAGATCGAGCCAAAATTGGGCATACCGACAAACAAAAAGCCATTAGCAAACTCACCGATTTAGCGCAGAAAGCTGAACAAGGTTTCACGCCCAACGATAATGGGTCGGCCGTCCGATTTAAGCAAGTACTGGAAAAAGAACAACGAGACTCCTGGAAGCACGGTGGGAGAACAGTGAAAGGCTTCGTAAAGCAACCCCGAGATGGGCAGATGGACTTGTTTAATTCTTGAGCAGCCGAACAAGTTAACCTTGCGAATTAAAGTGTTGTTCCCCCATCAACAATCACTTTTTCGTTTCTTAGAACTTGCGATTTATCAGAAAGTAAGAATTCAACGACGGGAGCAATATCGGTGGGTTGCACAATCCGACCGATGGGCGAAGTTGATGATATATGTTCTAACAGACTGTCAATCGCTTCGTCAGTCATACCAGATTTCTTCTGAATAGGAGTTTCGGTAACTCCTGGGCTTACCACATTGACCCTGATTCCTCTGGCAGCAAGTTCTATGTTCAAAACTTTTGCGATGCTTTCCAGTGCTGCTTTGCTTGCAGTATAAATACTAGTGTTAGCAAATGACTTGAAAACGACAACAGAAGTATTGAGCACCACACTAGCTGTATTATTCAGAATCGGAATAAATTTCTGGATGGTAAAAAAGGCTCCTTTAAAATTAACATTCATGGTTTCATCAAACAAGCTTTCTGTGGTTTCTTGAAAGCTGGAAGCTTTAAAAATACCAGCATTTACAAATAAGCCATCGATCTTACCAAATTGATTTTTAACTTTTGCTACCAAATCATCTATATGTTCTAAAGAGGAGGTATCCGATAAAATCCCGACACAGTTCGTACCTAGTTTGGTAACTGCATGGTCTACGTTTTCTCTGGTTCTTCCGGTAATTATTACCTGGTAATCAAGACCCAGCAGATAATCGGCACAGGCGAACCCAATTCCGGTAGTTCCTCCTGTTATCAGTACTATTTTGTTATTCATTTTGTAAAGCTGCAAAACCGCTTTACATTTGGCAAGTACTTACTTTTTGGTAAGTAACTAACCATTAGCTCAGAAAAGTGCTACCTGTATGGAAACAGCCGAAAAAAAATCCAAAAAAATGTATCAACAAGCCATAGAATGCCCCATTACGGTGTTCATGGATCAAATCGGAGGTAAATGGAAACCCGTTATTATTTGGCTTTTGCTCTTAAACGAGGTAATGCGCTTCAATGAGTTGGATAAAGCTATCGCGGGAATCAGTCAGAAGATGCTATCCCAACAACTAAAAGATTTGGAGAGTATTAAAATAATAAAAAGAAAATCATATCCCGTAATCCCACCTAAAGTTGAATACCGATTAACTGAAAAGGGTAAGTCGCTCAAAGAGAACTTAACTTTGATAATGGAATGGAGTCGCAAAAATCTATCATGAATTATGATTGACGCCAAACAGTACGACCGTATCCAAATCTTTACAGCCAACTTGGAAGAGGTTTTCATAACTAACGCTATGATTGGTTATACAAACCCAGCCAAAAAGGTTTGGTTATATGGCACTACTCGCATTGTTTAATTGTACAAAATAGGATAGGTTTGTTTATCCACACGTTAGCGGGCATTGTAACAGACGCCACCACATAAATAGACAAAACGTTTAGAAAGTGAAAAATATCCTACTTTGGACATTAATAATCGGGCTGACAATTTGCAGTTGCAAGCAAAATAACAAAGAAATGAAAGAGAAAGTAATTAAGGCGAATGACATTGAACTTTATACGAAAAGCTTTGGAAGTGAAAATAATCCTCCAATTCTATTAGTTGCGGGAGCGACAGTTTCAATGCTCTATTGGGACACAGATTTCTGTCAAAAATTAGCGGACAAAGGATTTTTTGTAATTCGCTATGACAACAGAGATGTTGGAAGGTCAACTTTCTTCGAGCCAGGTACAACACCTTATGACATTATTGATTTGACAAATGATGCAATTTCAATCTTAGATGCTTATCGGATTGACAAAGCACATTTTGTAGGTATGTCATTAGGCGGACTGATTTCTCAAATTGCATCAATAAAATATCCTGACAGAGTAAAGTCATTAATACTTTTATCGACTGGACCTTGGGGAGACTCTGACCCAACAATTCCTGAAATGGACACAAGAATTTTAGAACACCACGGGAATGCAGAATCTGTTGACTGGTCAAATGAAGATAGCGTTGTAAATTATATGGTCAAAGGGTTTACTTTAATGTCAGGTAAAAAGGCATTTGACAAGAAAAGAACCGAAAAGTATGTAAGAAAAGAATTTAACAGGGCTAAAAATTATATCAGTATGTTCAATCACGCAGCACTGCAAGGTGGTGAAGAATATTGGAATAGGTTAGACGAAATTAAACAACCAACATTAATAATACACGGAACAAACGATATAATTTGGCATTATAAGAATGCCGCAGTTTTACTTGCAAAGTTAAAAGGTTCTAAACTGATTACTCTTCATGGAACAGGACACGAATTACATTATGAAGATTGGGAAACAATAGTTGAAGGAATTGAAAATCACATAAATGAGTCATAAAGAAAAAAACGACCCGCTAACAATGTGTATAAGTAATAGCGGTTTAAGTGAAAAAACGAAATTATAAACATAAAACAAGGTCAATGCTAAACTAAAAGGCTTGTGAGTAGAAATCCGCTACTACTCATACACGAGACCGTTGTGAACAATGCCATCAGAGAGCTATTATCCTTTACCAAACCATCAATAGCAACAATATGAAAACTAGAACTGTGCTCTCAATCCTTGGTACCATCGTACTCCTTAGCAGTTGTCAGCCAGTTGAATCATCTGAAACTACCCAAATAAAAAAGGGCATGATCAGAGTAGTAATCATGTACCCCAACGAGGATGGGAAAACGTTTGACATGGACTACTATTCTAAGAAGCATATGCCAATGGTCGCCAGCTTATTTGGCGATCCATTGAAACGATATGCCATTGATAAGGGAATGTCTGGCCGAACGCTCGATGAACCAACGCCCTACTTGGCCGTCGGGTATTTTTACTTTGACAAGCTTTCCGACTATGAAAATGCTTTTGGATCAAATGCCGAAAAAATCCTGAGCGATATTCCCAACTACACCGACATTCAGCCTATTGTCCAGATTAGCGAAGTAATATACTGATATGTCTATGAGTAATAGTACCTTGCAGATCGCTGCTGTTTACAGGCTTTGTTAGCAGTAATTTTTTACAAATTGCGTTGATACATACTCACCAAATTTACAACTACTCTGAGCTTTTCCCAAATCCAATTGTGTACCCAAAAGACAACCCAATAAAGCTTAAATCAACGGTTCCTATTGTTTGGGTATTTGGTAATTCAATATCACCTTTTGGAGTGAAATTGTATTCCAACCCAATGATTAACTTATTGAATTCAACCCCTCCTCTTACCAAAACCCCTATTTGATTACTGACGCTTCCTCTAATTTCTTCTCTGGAAAAATCTGCTTTATCTAGTTGAGTAACTTCTACGTAGGTTCCCAACAAATAGTATCCTACGCCTAAACCTAAGTAGGGACGAAAAAAATACTTGTTCAAAAGAATGTTTTCATTCAAGTAATAGTCAAAAGTCGGCACAAACGAAATCACCCCGTTACCTGATTTTTCATTGACGGTATATTCAAAACCAGTATTATTTCCAATGGTCTGAGTATTAATTGTACTGATACTGTTTGACCCGGAATATCCCACAACTCCAAATCTCAATCCAACGACAGTATTTTCTGTAGATCGCACTTTAGGCTCTACATTAAGGAATAACCCTGGTTTTCCGAGGTCAAAACCAGTTTCTATTTTCAGTTTCATACCGCCCCGTTCTTGAGCATTTACATCGAGCAACCAGAACAACAATGTTATAAGTATGACTATCTTCCTAAGCACAGCATTTTTATTGCAGAACGATTTAAGTTAGAACATCTTATAAACGCCTATTCTCTTATTGTTGGAAACTGATTTTGAGCCTGCTTTTTTATAATTGTTGCTGGCAAAATTACAGCCTGACTAATAGAGAGATAGTTGCTGAAGGCAAATTTTTTGTCCGTACCCTCTTTAATCGTAGAATCAGCAACTACCCGACCTAATCACAAGCCAATTCTTTTGTCTATGTTTCTCCAAACATTTTTACTACACTATGAATCTGCGCAACCTATGCCTTACCTGAAAGGAAACGAATAGCCTATAGCAAATTTTAATAGTAACCAGGCTAAAGCATTAAATCGCCAATAGTCGCTCAAATAGGTTAAAAGTTTGCATATACAACTTGATAAGCAGATATGTGAATTTACTGAAAAAGGTGTAGATATACTGCACCTTTTCTGTTGTGTACCTATACAAAATGAATTAGGTTTGTTTATACCTACGTTGTGCGTCATTAATGAAAATGATTGAAAAAACTCAGAACATATTGAATAAAAAGCATCTCCTGATCGTCGGAAAAACCGAAGCCGAAAGACGAAAGTTTATTAATGACTTAATTCAAGGTGTAAATTTTGAAGTGTTTCGATTTCCTTCAAGGATGAAGTTGTTTGATGAGTACTGTGACTTTATAAAAAAAGAAAAGATTTATGAGCCCTGGTACAAAGCAAAAGGTTATAATGTAAATCAAATTTTAGATTTTCATTGGGATTGGATTTCGGAGAATAATTCGCTGATAATTATGGAAGAATTTGAGCAAATGGAAAAAAGATGGCGGATTGAATTATTGAGGATTTACCTAAATGAGATTGAGAATCGAAAAAAAGATGAAAAGAAAATCCATTTAATTATATCTCAAGAAAGTGAAAACGGATTGATTGAAAAGCTTTCTGAGGTAATGGTCATTAGAGAAAGCGAAAGAAGAACCGAAAAACAAATTGTTGAACAGAATTTAGAAACAATTGATATTTCGGAATAAAAAAGAACACACAACACTGTATAAAAAGCATTAAAACGACTTTTTATACTAAACGTTGGGCACAATTATAGGAATATGAATCTAGATATCACCAGTACCGAGGAGTATTCCCAGTGGGTCAGAGACCTGAAGGGGAAGATTCGAGTGAGTCAAATTAAGGCAGCTATCAAAGTAAATATTGAAATGCTCTACCTGTATTGGGAAATTGGCAAATCAATATCAGATAAATTGAGCACCTCCGATTGGGGAAGTTCTATTGTAGACAAGCTCTCTACTGACCTAAAAAGGGAATTTCCAAATCAGAAAGGTTTCTCCTGATCCAATCTTTTCTCTATGCGGAAATGGTTCGAGTTCTATGCCATGGAAAGTAGAGATTTTGAAAAAGTCCAGCAACTTGTTGGACAAATTCCCTGGGGTCATTATTAGGTCATGATTTCTAAAATTACTGCACTTGAAGAAGCAAAGTTTTACTGCCAAAAAACGATAGAAAATAGTTGGTCGCGAGCTATCCTAATCCACCAGATCGACAGTGGATTGATAAACCGAATTGGTAAAGCCACGACAAATTTTCCAAAACATTGCCAGAGCCGCGTTCAGAATTGGCCCAAGACACTTTGAAGGACCCCTACAAACTGGATTTTCTTGACTTGGGAGAGAAAGTATTAGAACGCGACATTGAACGGCAGCTAGTGAAGCACATTACCTCATTCTTGCTTGAGTTAGGAACAGGATTCTCGTTTGTAGTCAACAAGTAGCCCTGAAAGTGGACAGCCAAGACTTTTATGTAGATCTTCTTTTTTACCATATCAAACTCAAATGTTACGTTGTAGTCGAGTTAAAGGCCATTGAGTTCAAGGCAGAATTTGCTGGAAAAATGAACTTATACCTTTCGGCTGTGGATGATCAATTAAAAATGCCAGAAGACAACCCTACTATTGGATTGCTGCTTTGCAAATCAAAATCAGAAATCGTTGCTGAATACGCGCTGAGAGGAACTACACAACCCATTGGGATTGCGGAATACGATTTGAACAAGGCTATTCCGGATGAACTCAAAACAAAACTACCAACAATAGAAAAAATAGAAAAAGAACTGGCTACAACAATGGCTAAAAAATCATAGCTACCCTTCGGGACATCAACGCTTTTTAGCCTAACCACCGTACGCAATTTGAGGATGGACAAACTTAACTTCAATTTTATTTTTAAAAACGCATTTGATACATTCAAAGTCTTTGAAACTATCCCAATTAAAATTAGTGGAATTTCAATAGAAGGACATTCCAAAACTATATGGCAAACACTAAATCATCTGATAATATGGAGAGAATTTCAGATAGAAAAACTGAATAATATTAACTCAAAAATTGATTTTAATGAATCTGAATCCTGGATATCCGAATTAAAACCAAATAATTTGAACGAATGGAAAACAAAAACAGAAGAATTCAAGAATCAAACAGAACAAATTGAAAAAGTTATATCGAGTCTTGATTTATCGGAATTAAAATTAAATGAGAAACTCAAATTAATTCAAGATTCAAGTGCGCATTTGTCATTCCATTTGGGAGAAATAATATTAATAGCAAGACAGAAAAATAAATATCCTAAGCCAGACGAAATGAACGATTTTTTGAACGAATAAAAATTACTTACAATAGCAGCTACAAGTAATTGCCTGTTCTCGCCTACTTCTGAAAACCCTTGCATATTTTCAGTTTGGTTTGTACTTGCTAAGTTAAGTACTAAATCCTGCTACTACTCATACACGAAACCATTAGCAAAACACCAGAACCCATAAAACCATGAAACACTTCGCTCATCTCATTATCGGAACCGGACAGGCTACCGGGACTTTACTTGGCAAGCTAATTCCTACCGAAACGGCTATCGGGGTTATTGAAGCCAACAAAGTGGGGGGCAGTTGTGTGAACTACGGTTGTACGCCTACCAAAACATTAGTAGCCTCGGCCAAAGCTTGGCATCAGGCTAATCGGGGCGATTTTTACGGCTTCCAGGCTGAGAATCTCAAGCTTGATTACGGCAAGGTAAGAGAGCGGATGAACAGTATCCGAAACAGCGGTAGCGATGGTTTAAAATCTTGGATGGAAAATACATCCAACGTCGATCTAATATTCGGTACTGCTAAGTTCACTGGCGATAAGCAGGTAGAAGTAGACGGTCAGACTTATACGGCTGATAATATTTATATCAACGTAGGAACTCGGCCTTCGGCTCCGCCCATTCCGGGCTTAGATGATGTACACTGGCTGGATAGTGCCCGCTTACTGGATCTTGAAAACGTACCGGAGCATCTGCTAATTATTGGTGGTGGATACATCGGCGTTGAGTTTGCTCAAGTGTTCAGGCGGTTTGGAGCTAAGGTCAGTATCATTCAGCGGGGAAGCCAACTAATGCCCCGGGAGGACGAAGATGTGGCGGATACAGTGAAAGAATTTCTGGAAGAAGAAGGCATCAATATTTACTGTAATGCTAATACTATAAAAATCACTCCAAAAGGCGATCAAAAAGAAATTGAGATTGAAGTGGACGGAGAACCCAAGCTATTGATTGGTGATCAGGTTTTAGTAGCAGCCGGAAGGATTCCCAATAGCGACACGCTAGCCCTGGAGAATACCGGAATAAAAACCAACGATCGCGGACATATTGAAGTAGATCAATACTGCGAAACTGTCGTCAAAGGAGTCTACGCTGTGGGAGATGTAAATGGGCACGGCGGGTTTACCCACACAGCGGTGAATGATGCCGAGATTGTTCTGGACAAACTCTTCGACGGAGACAGAACGCTTGATGTTAGAAACACGATTTACGGATTATTTACCGATCCGCCGCTGGGCCGAGTCGGTATGACCGAAAAAGAAGCAGTAAAGAAAGGAAAGCGCGTACTAAAAGCTACCCGATCCATGAGTAAAATAAGCCGGGCTAAAGAAATGGGCGAAACCAAAGGCTTTGCTAAACTGCTGGTAGATGCTGAAACCGATTTGGTGTTAGGAGCTTCTATTTTAGGAGTAGGCGGAGATGAGATCGTCAATATGTTCGCCACCATTATGCACTCCAACATTCCGTGCCGCCACTACCGAAAAGTAGTCTTAGTTCATCCTACCGTTTCTGAGCTAATGCCCTGGGTTCTGGATGGAATTAAAGAACTTATGGAAAAAAATAACAACGAATAAGCCTATCCGTCATGCGTAAAATATTCTTATTACTTGGCATCGTTGCTACTAGCTGGCTTTTAGCGTTCTGCACCGAAGCTGAAAAAAATGTAGCAGAAGATACTACCGTAGTTCAATCAGTCAGCAGTGAATATACCGTCGCTGCCTACGTATGGCCCTCGTGCCACCATGATGAACGCTTTGGCGATATGCTTTGGCCGGAAGGAACCGGCGAGTGGGAAGTTATTAAAAAAGGAACAGCGCGCTTTAACGGGCACTACCAACCCAAAGCTCCGCTATGGGGCTACGAAATGGATGATAATCCTCAGGTGATG
Source organism: Tunicatimonas pelagia (assembly GCF_030506325.1). Classification (NCBI taxonomy): domain Bacteria; kingdom Pseudomonadati; phylum Bacteroidota; class Cytophagia; order Cytophagales; family Catalimonadaceae; genus Tunicatimonas; species Tunicatimonas pelagia. Next base: position 2,829,510 of record NZ_CP120683.1, read on the forward strand.
GAAAAGTGGATTGATGCCGCTACCGATCACGGGGTGAATACCTTTATTTTTGACTGGTACTGGTTCGACGAAGGTCCATTTCTGGAAAGCTCGCTTAATAATGGATTTTTGAAAGCTCCCAATCGCGAGAAAATAGATTTCTACCTGATGTGGGCCAACCACGATGTAAAGCAAAATTACTGGAACGTGCATAAGTACCCGGATGTAGATACACTACTTTGGGATGGCGCGGTAGATCTAAAGAACTTTAAAATTGTAGTTGATAGAGTGATTACTCAGTATTTCAGTCAACCCAACTATCATAAAATCGACAGTATGCCAGTCTTTTCCATCTTTAGCCTTACTAACCTGACGGAAGGGCTGGGTGGATTGGAAGCAACTCAAGACGCGCTCAACTATTTCAGAGAGCAGACCATAGCAGCGGGTTTTCCGGGACTTCACCTTCAGGCAATACTCTTTGGTAATCCCAATCAGAACGCAGCAGAAACAGTGGAAGCCCTGAATTTCAATAGCGCCACTCAGTATAATTGGGGGTGGATGAAAGAACAAGACTATCTGAAATGGGGAGCTAAAGCCATTGAGAGGAGAAATGCTTGGGCTGAACAACTCAAAGTGCCGCTGTTCCCCAACGCTTCCATCGGGTGGGACGATACTCCCCGTTTTCCGGCTAAGGGAGAGAAAGATATAGTACGCTATAATAAGTCACCGGAAAGCTTTGCTGCCTACCTTCAAGAAGCCAAAGAATACTGCGATGACCATCCCGATCAAGCAAAGCTAATCACTATCTTCTCATGGAACGAGTGGATAGAAGGAGGATATCTACTCCCTGATCGGAAATACGGATTTGAATATCTGCAAGCCGTAAAAGAAGTTACCGAAGGCTCTTACGACCAATACTCAAATCAGCAATAAGATCATTATAAACAATACATTCAGACCGTAGTTTTAACCTTCATGAGTAACCGGGTTCGCCGGACAGCTAACAAGTAAAGCAAAAGTATGCCATGGAAATTTTAGGATTAGACGTAGGCGGCTCCGGAATTAAAGGCGCCATTGTAGATACTGAACAAGGTGAATTAATTACGGATCGGTTTCGAATAGATACTCCCAAACCGGCTACCCCTAAATCGGTGGCTGAAACGGTGAAGGAAATAGTAGAGCACTTTAAGTGGAAAGAGTTTGTAGGGTGCAGTTTTCCGGCGGTGATTATCAACGGAAAATCCATGACCGCGGGTAATATCAGTGACAAATGGATCGGCACTCAGGCTGATGAATTATTCAGTAAACACTGCGATGGCCTGAAATTTTACTTAGGTAATGATGCCGACTTGGCCGGAGTAGCCGAGGTAGAATTTGGTGCTGCTAAGGGTCTGATGGACAAGGTGCTAATGATCACGATTGGTACCGGACTGGGTACTGGACTTTTTTACAACGGAGAGCTTATTCCCAATATGGAATTGGGGCATATTCTCTATAAAAATGGCGACCCGATTGAACGTTACGCCGCCGACTCAGCCCGAAAGCGAGAAGACCTATCTATGAAAGAGTGGGCTAAGCGCTTTGATTATTATTTGCACCATTTGGTGCGGGTAATGGCTCCTGACTATTTTATTTTAGGTGGAGGTATCAGCAAAAAATTTGATAAGTTTAAAGACCATCTTACTGTGGACATTCCCATAAAAGTTGCTGAGTCCCGAAACCACGCCGGAATTATTGGTGCGGCTCTATACGCCAAAAGAATGCATGAAGCGGGTAAATAGGATCTGTTTTCATTATCGCTTGAGCAACTTAAAACCAATTTCTCGACCTTGCCCCTGAACCATAGCTAGGTTGATCCAAAACCAGGCAAATTGCTCGGTTAGCTCGAATTTGTCATTTCCGCCAATATCATAGCATTCGGCAAAGCCCGTATCTTTTGCTAATTGGACTGCTACCTTTTTTCCTCGGGCGCTGTTGCCGCAGGTAAACATATCGCCAGCTACGCTCTTGTATTCTGGATTAACCATATTATTGTAACCTGTATTGTTAAAGCACTTTACTACATCTTCCGACTGGGTATTCGTCAAAACTGCATCAGCGGTGTTAGAATATCCCTTTGAGCCTCGCTCCATCACAATATTCATAGCATCAATAATGACCTTTCCGCTTGTATCACCCAGGCTTTGGGCTACTTCAACGGCGGCGGGTGCAGGGGTAGCCAATAAAATTACTTCCGACTTGGCTACGGCTTCTGCTACTAGAAACACCTCAGTGTTGGAGTTATTTAACAATTGCATTCATGTATAAGAACAAGCTTTACTACAACCCAGTAGAGTTTGCGATGGATAAGATTGGGGGTATCTGGAAAATACCGATTCTCTGGAGGTTGAAAAGCCGGATAATGCGATACAGTGAGCTAAAAAAAGATATTCCTCACATTACCGACAAAATGCTGACTACCCAACTTCGAGAATTAGAGGCAGAAGGGTTCATCCACCGGGAAGTGTATGCCGTAGTACCTCCCAAGGTTGAATATTCCATGACCGAAAAAGGAAAAACCTGCATTCCCATCATTGAAACCATTAGGAATTACGGACTTTATCTCATTAAGGAAGCTGGAATAGAGCATGGATGAAGATATTTGCTTCACCTCTCTTCAACTACTTTTTCTTTTTTCAAACATTTTATACTTATTTTAAGTATTTATTACTTATCATAAGTGTAATGCAACAATCGTATCACTCCGGTCGGGGAGCGCAGTTCAATCCGGCTAATTCTTTTCTAGACCAACAAACTGTTCAGGAACACATCGAAGGAATCGACGAAGAACATTACGTTCCGCCTCAGCGACAGATTATTATCGACCATCCGAAGAAAATCATCAGCAAAAGCGACAGTCCTGACTTACGGATGATGTACTCGGTAAACCCTTATCAGGGTTGTGAGCATGGTTGTATTTACTGCTACGCCCGCAATTCTCACGAATACTGGGGCTTTAGTGCCGGACTAGACTTTGAACAAAAGATTGTCGCCAAGCCTAATGCGCCCAAGTTACTGGAAGAAGCTTTTCAACGACGTAGTTGGCGAGCTGTGCCGATTGCCCTCTCAGGAAACACTGACTGTTATCAGCCCGTAGAGCGAGAGCTAAAAATCACCCAACAACTACTGCAAGTTTGTCTGAAATACGGTAATCCGGTAGGTATCATCACCAAAAACCGCTTGATTGAGCGGGATTTACCTATTCTAAAAGAATTGGCAGCTGAGCAACTGGTTCATGTGTACTTCTCCGTTACTACCCAAAACGAAGAGTTACGCTCTAAAATGGAACCCCGCACCGCCAGCATCACTAAACGATTGAAAACGCTGGAAACACTTTCCCAGGCGGGAATTCCCTGCGGAGCTATGCTTGCCCCTATTATTCCTTCCTTAAACGATCATGAAATTCCCTCACTCATGCAACAGGTAGCCGATGCCGGAGCTTTGTCCGTGGGCTATACCGTTGTGCGTTTAAATAAAGCTATTGGCCCATTATTTAAAGATTGGATTGTCAAAAACTTTCCTGACCGAGCCACTAAAGTTTGGAAGCAAATTCAGGAACTACATGGTGGCGCGGTACACGATAGTCTGTGGGGACGACGCATGGTAGGAGAGGGACCTATCTCCGATCATATCGCTCAGTTATTTAAAATCGCCAAGCGGAAATACTTATACGGTCGGGAAATGCCTGCCTACGATCTTTCCCGCTTCAACCGTAGCGGTAGTTATCGTTTGTTTTAGCACATCAATAATTGCAATGGTTATTCCACAGCTAAGAGAGAAGTACGGTCTCTCTTCCGTACAGATAAACAAAGTGCGATTGTGAGCTCAAAAACAAAAAAGCGGCACCCTATCTACGAAGTGAGGGTCGCCGCTTTTCAGTTCTACAAACTACTTATCAAAAGTTTACACGTGAAATTTCTCTTTAATGTTTTCGGTTACGATCATACCGTCGAATAAATTAATCACTCGGTTGGCGTAGGTAGCATCGTGGGGGGAGTGTGTTACCATCGCAATGGTGGTTCCAGCTTTGTTAAGTTCTGATAACAGGTTCATTACTTCCTCTCCGTTGGTAGAGTCTAAGTTACCCGTCGGCTCATCCGCCAGTATAAAGTTAGGGTTGGCAACTACCGCTCGGGCAATAGCCACACGCTGCTGCTGACCACCCGATAGCTGCTGCGGAAAGTGATTACGACGGTGCATAATGTTCATATGCTCTAGGGCAGCATTTACTTTCTTTTCCCGCTCCGCCGAAGGTACTTTCAAATATAACAGTGGCAATTCTACGTTTTCGAAAACGGTCAGTTCATCAATCAGGTTAAAGCTCTGAAATACAAAACCAATGTTTCCTTTTCTTAGTTGAGCCCGCTGCCGCTCGGAGTAGTTACCCACCTCGTGATCCATAAAGTGGTACTCACCGGAAGAGGGGTTGTCGAGTAGTCCTAAGATGTTGAGCAAAGTAGATTTACCACAGCCAGAAGGACCCATAATAGCGACGAACTCTCCCGACTTGATCTCAATATTGATGTCGTTCAGTGCGGTGGTTTCTACCTCATCCGAGATAAATACTTTCTTTAAGTTGTTTGTGCGAATCATAGAATTTTCGGTTTTAGATTTTAAGGACTGGGATTTGGAGCGGTTACCCGCCGGGACCGGAATCCGGAGACGGGAGACCGGGGTTACACAATCCGGTTAGAATTTAGTTTTTCTGGTTTGAATTAATTTATGTAGCATGGCTGAGATTTTGCAAGTTCGTTCTATTGATTCATCTATATTTCTTAGTTCAATTAGCTGTGCTTCTTTAGCAATCATAAGCTGAGTTCTCAATTCTGCACACGACCCTTGAGCGATATGCAGATACTGTATAAATTCCTTATTAGATTTTCGCTCAAATCCTTCGGCGATATTAGAAGGCATTGAAATTGCTGATCGCTGAATCTGATCACGTAGTCCGAAATTTCTACTATCTCTTAATTCTCTACATAAGACCACCGATAACTTGAATCCCTCCTGCCAAACATCCAAATCCTCAAACCTCTTTATCATATCTCCCCAACTACATTTTCCGGTCTTCGGACTCCGGTGTCCGGGCTCCGTTAAAATACTAAGACTTCATTATCCCCAAAATTCTCATACGACGATGTAATTACCTTCTCGCCCGGTTCTAAGCCTTCTAGCACTTCGTAGTTTTCGGGATTCTTACGGCCCAGGCGAATATCGCGTTTGTAGGCTCTTGAGCCATCATTGTTCAGTACAAATACCCAGTTACCACCAGTGTCGCGAAAGAATCCGCCCGTAGCGAGCAGCATCGCCTCCTCTGAACTACCTAGTTCTAACCGAATGCGTAGCGATTGTCCACGACGAATACCGCTGGGTACTTCGCCCACAAATTTCATATCTACTTCAAAGTTACCTTCGCTTACTGTCGGATACTTTTTATAAATCTCCAGGCGATAATCGCCACCCGCGAAATTAAATGTTCCTTGTTGCCCTACATCAATGCGGGGTAGGTAGAGTTCATCAATAGCCACACGAACTTTATAGCTATCCAGCAGCGCCACTTGCCCTAATCGCTCACCAGGCGTAATTGATTGACCAGGCTCCCAGTCGGGAGTAGTTAGTAAGCCATCGGTAGGGGCAGTAACAACTAGGTTATCCAAAATCTTATTTACTGCCTCCAGGCTGCGTAATATTCGATCTTCCGATCGGTTAATTTGCCGTAACTGATTGTCCCGTGCCATCGAATCTGCTTGATACGATCGGTACGTAAGGTCTTTCAGGCGCTTATTATACTCAAATTGTTCTTCCACTTCCTCCAACTCCCGTTGAGAAATTAACTTTTTACTAGCTAGTTCTTTAAACCGCTTATACTGGGGAGCTAGAAGTTGTAACTGGTAATCAATTTGGGCTATTGATCCTTTTTGGTTTAAGTCATTCTGGTCAAGTTGCAGTCGGTTATTACGCAATAAACTAAGTTGCTCGTAGAACTGTCCCTCGCGATTCATCACATCTAGCCGAAGTGCTGAGTTATCTAGTATCATAATCGTATCACCTTCATCTACCAATGCCCCTGATTCTAATACAATTTTTTCAATCACCCCACCTTCAATAGCATCCATGTAAATTGTTTGGCTCGGCATTACAATTCCAGTTTCCGGAATACGCTCTTGAAAAATATCTTGCTTAACGGTAGAAACGGTAATTTTTTCTTCGTCTACATTTAACTTAGATCGGTTGTCGGCAAAAAGAAAACTGTATAGAATGAACGACACGAAGATCAACCCGAGACCAATCCCGAGTATACGTCCGGTTGTCCATGTTTTCTTTTTTATTTTTCGGTCCATTCCCATAGCTTGTCTGAATCTTGGCGGTGTAATTTCAATTAATTTTAGGTGGCTGTAGTAGCTCGATCATGAGAGTTACGAACACTGTGCCAAAACTAAAAACTGTGCTCAACCCCTCTATTTAGCCCTTTTAGCCAGGAGGAAGTGTACGGAAATGGACATCCTTTGTACGCTTCTGTACGTTGCCAGTTCGAAACCGGACACTTATATTTGAATTCTTAAAGTGTATTTATAGGTAGAAAAGGTTGAATTCCGTTACGTATGCTTGGTTTTCAGCCTTTGCAGATAGTTGCTTAGCCTATTCCTCTATTTATTAGGTACAATCTTTGGCAAACAAATAATGAATGATGATTAATGAACTACGGATAATCAACCAGTTATGCTATAACTGATTATCTGAAGTCAATTATTCATTATTCACCATTCATCAATCATTCTATACTATGAGCAGAACTGTTAATAAAACTGGTAAAATCTTAATTGTAGACGACAACGAGGATGTATTGCAAGCGGCTAAGATTTTCCTAAAGCGTCATTTCCTTCAGGTAGATACTGAAAAGAACCCGGGAGCCATTCCTGCCACCATCAGCAATGAACAGTACGATGTGATTTTGCTGGATATGAACTTCACCAAAGATGTGAGTAGCGGAAAGGAGGGCTACTTCTGGCTGGATCAAATTCTGGAAAAAGACCCTTCGGCGGTAGTGATTCTTATTACGGCCTACGGAGATGTTGATATGGCGGTGCGGGCAATTAAAGAAGGTGCTACCGACTTTGTGCTCAAACCTTGGAATAACGAAAAGCTACTCGCTACAGTAATGGCCGCTCTACGATTGCGCGCTACCAAATCAGAAGTGAATCAGTTACGCTCTCAGCAGGAAATTCTTACCGCCGATCTTAACAATAAATTCCAGGATGTTATCGGTAGCAGTCCGGCAATGCAACGGGTGTTCGAGACGATTGAACAAGTAGCCAGCACCGATGCCAACGTACTGATTTTGGGTGAAAACGGAACCGGAAAAGAAGTGATTGCCCGGGCTATTCACCGTCGCTCACAACGGACAAATAATGTATTTATTAATGTAGACTTAGGAGCGGTTACTGAATCTCTGTTTGAAAGTGAGCTATTCGGACATATGAAAGGCTCCTTTACTGATGCCAAGCAAGATCGGGTAGGCCGCTTTGAAGCTGCTTCGGAAGGTACGTTGTTCTTAGATGAAATCGGCAACCTTTCACTCCCTTTGCAGGCCAAACTGCTTACCGCTCTTCAAAATAAACGCATCACTCCGGTAGGTTCTAACAAAGTAATTGATGTGGATGTCCGCTTTGTCTGCGCTACCAACATGCCTCTTTACGAGATGGTGCAAAACAGCGAATTTCGGCAGGACTTGCTCTATCGTATTAATACCATAGAAATTAATTTACCTCCTTTGCGGGAACGAGCCGAGGATTTGGAACCCTTAACTACTCATTTCCTGAGTATGTATGCTAAAAAGTACAACAAACCTATTCACTCTATTAGTGCCAGTGCTATTAAGCGAATGCAAAAATACCACTGGCCGGGTAATGTGCGAGAGTTACAGCATTCAGTAGAGCGGGCGGTAATTCTCAGCAATAAACCTACCTTGCAACCGGAAGACTTCTTCTTCAATGCCGATAACGCCCGACAAGGCAAAGACCAGGATGAACTACATCTGGAAAAGTACGATTTGGAAGAAGTGGAAAAGCTCTTAATCCGCAAAGTGTTGAAAAAGCACGGCGGTAATATTTCCAAGGCAGCCGGAGACCTGGGCTTAACGCGGGCTTCGCTGTACCGGAGGCTAGAAAAATATGATATTTAACCGATTTGAGTGGACGCTGCTAGTTCGTATTATACTACTGGCAGCTAGCATGTTATTATGTCTTTACTTCGTGTTTCATACCGAACGATACGTAAGTGGAGTCATCATTTCCTTACTAGTCATCTACCAGATTTACGAGCTGTATCAGTATGTGCTGGAAGCGAACCGTAAGCTAACCCGTTTTCTAGAAGCTGTTAAGTACTCTGATTTTACCGCTGGTTTTAATAAAGATAGCCAACTAGGCGAAAGCTTTCGCAACCTGAACCGGATGTTCAACGAAGTATTCGATGCTTTTCGTAAGGCTCGGGCTGAGAAAGAAGAACATTGGCAATACTTAAAAACAGTAGTACAGCACGTGAACGTTGGGTTGCTATCCTACGATGAATCTGGCAATATTGAACTACTGAACAATACCGCCCGACGGTATTTGAAGGCCCACCAAATGACTAAGATTCGGGAGCTTTCTAAAATTAATCCCGAACTATACGACCTCATTCTTAAACTACCTACCGGCACTAAAACCCTGATTAAGCCCAGTGTCGATCTTCATTTATCCATCAATGCTACCGAACTTCGCCTACGGGGTAGCACCTACAAACTCGTCTCTATCCAGAATATATTATCGGAATTACAGCAGCAAGAGATTGAGGCTTGGCAGAATTTGACTAAAGTGCTTCGTCACGAAATCATGAACTCCATTACACCAATTGCTTCTTTAGCGGGTACCGCGATTGATATTATTCAGGAGGATGTAGAGCGTCAAAATGGTTCTATGCTATTTGATCAGGAAGCTTACGATGATATCAACATGAGCCTGCGAACGATTGAGAACCGGAGCAAAGGGTTGGTGACTTTCGTGGAAGCCTACCGTAATTTCACCAATATTCCCCAACCGGACTTTGAGCGGGTGAAGCTCAAAAACGTAATTGAAGAAGTAGTGAAACTGATTCAGGCTGGAGTGGCTCGCGACCGAGTGGCTATTGAAGTAACAGTGCCCGATAACCTGATTGTCCGGATTGACAGTAAGTTGATTGAAATGGTATTGATTAATATTCTAAAAAATGCGGCTGAAGCACTGGATGAAACCGAAGAACCCACCATCAAAATAGTAGCTCACGCTGACCAAGAGCAGCGGGTATTTGTGGATGTTACCGACAATGGATCAGGCATTGAACCCGAAGCTCTGGAAAGAATCTTTATTCCATTTTACACTACAAAGCGCGATGGTTCCGGCATTGGCCTAAGCCTCTCCCAACGCATCATGCAAATGCACCAAGGCAACCTTACCGCAACTTCAGAGGTAGGGCAGGGAACTACGTTTACTTTACAGATGTAAAAGACGAAATGAGAAATGTGGAAAAAATAAAGATCATTCTTCTAGTAGCTATATTGATTTTGTTTTCGTACAACTATATGGAAGCTCAGAATCAGGTACCTGTTCAGCAACCTGACAATAATAAGATTGCAGTGCTAAACTTTGGTACGTTTCATATGGGATTTACACCTGATGAAAATACGACTGAATTCGACGAGCAGAATCAAGAGAACCAGAGAAAGGTACGGAAGATAGCCAAAAATCTTGCGGAGTTTCAGCCGACCGTAATCGTGGTAGAAGTACCCCCAGATAATGAAGAGTTACAGGGCGAATACGGCCAATATGTAGATAACCCTAAGAGGGTTTTCGAGAACCCGTCAGAAATTGAATTGCTTGCTTACGAAGTTGGGCGGCTTTCGGGGGCGACCAAAATATACGGTATTGATCATAAAATGAATTACAACTACCGAGTAGCTAGAGAGATAGATAATGCAATTGATTCTACAACGGTAAGGGAGTACTACGAAAACCCCTTTTCAACAACTCCTGAAATAGACGTAGAGCTGGATAGTCTTCCGTTATTTGATAAACTCAATATGCTTAACCACGAAAAGTTCCTAGATTTCTTGATAACGATCAATGCAGATATTTTGGCCTACGCCGGAACAGAAGACGGTTTTGAAGGAGCCGATGAAGCCGCAAAATATTATCAGCGAAATCTTAGAATGTACTCTAACCTTAATCGACTTCCTCTGACTAAAGAAGATAGGGTTTTCATCCTTATGGGAGCTAGTCATACTGCGTTTTTCCGAGACTTTTTTAGTCGAAGCCCTAAGTACGAGATGGTAGATACCTTTAAGTACTTAAAAAAATAGTAGCAAAAATTGCCCTTCTAATAAAGACTACACGCGCTATCAGAACTAAATGATCTCGGGTGTGAATGCATAGTCACAAAAAAAGCAACCCATTGGCTGCTTATTCACACACTGTTCTGTTCTTTGCTTCAAGAGGCTTTCTCCAATGAGTTTTCTAACTGTTTTGCTACTTGCTTTGCTGGCTTCTCCATCGGCTTTACTGAGTACGTAGGGCACATTTGCGTATAGCAACCCGTTAGGGAAAAAATCATTGCGCCCATAGCAATTGTCAAGATTTTCTTCTTCATAACACTGTTTTTATTTCAAAAGTAACAGTATCCTTAGAATAATTCAATAACACAACAGCACGATTCATTACATAGCTGCTGAAGCAGCCATAAACTACATTATCCAGCTAATACCCGCCTGTAGCTGGTGTGTTCGTTTCCGTACACCTTCATTTCAAAAGCGGACGGTTAAAACGGGGTAAAACCGCTATTATTACGTCTAAACGCTTAATTAGGGCTTGGCATATTTGTTGGCATACCACAATTGTAGTTAGATATACACTCAATATACTACACCAACTTTTGCCACTACCTCGATGTGAGATTGGCGAAACATCTTTGATAACTACTATTAACTGACATCTTTATAATTATTATACTATGCTCAAACTTATCGATGTAGACAAATTTGTCCAGTCCCGATTCAAGAAAACGTTTATCCTCAAAGGTATTGACCTGGAAGTAGAAGAAGGCGAGTTTATGACTATTATGGGTCCCAGTGGTGCCGGAAAATCTACCTTACTCAACATCATTGGGTTACTCGATCCACCTTCAGCCGGAGAGTACTACTTGCGCGACCAACCGGTGCATAAACTACGGGAACGCCAACGCAGCGAGTTGCAAAAACACACCATTGGTTACGTATTTCAAGCCTACCACTTGATTGATGAACTAACCGTTTTTGAAAACATTGAAACACCACTGCTCTACCAAAATATGAAGGGCAAGGAACGCAAAGCCCGCGTGGCCGAACTGCTTGATCGCTTTCAGATGGTAGCTAAGAAGGACTTATTTCCTGAGCAGCTTTCGGGCGGGCAGCAGCAACTGGTAGGAGTAGCCCGCGCCATTGCGGGAAAGCCAAAACTTCTATTAGCTGATGAACCGACCGGAAACCTACACTCCGAACAAGGGCGACAGGTGATGGAGCTGTTCAAGCAGCTTAATACCGAAGGCATGACCATCATCCAAGTTACCCACTCGGAGGAATGCGCTGGCTACGGCGACCGCATTGTCAATATTGTTGATGGCGCGATTCAAAGCGATGAACAAATTCAGAAAGAAGAACAGAACGCATAATATGAAACGACTAGTATTACCACTACTTTTTCTAACCATACTCGGTAACCTTTCTGCTTGGGCGCAGGAAGATAATACGTTGACCTACGAAGAAGCCGTAAGCATCGCCCTGCGGGAGAATATTCAAATTCAGCAGCAACGTAACTTGCTAGAGGTAAACCGAGCCGAACGTGCTCAAGCTTACGCTCAGTTTGCCCCTTCTATCGGATTTGAAGCGAGTGGAACCCGGATATACGGTCGGCAATTTGATAACACTACCGGGAGATTTACAGAAGAGATTAATAATCGACTGGATCCAGGAATCGGAGCATCCTTAACGCTGTTTAACGGTTTCAGAAATATTAATCAACTCCGCCAGTCACGGAAAAGCGCTGAAGCGCAACTTAACCTAATTAACCAGACTAAACAAGATGTTACATTTGATGTCTCTCAACAGTATTTGCAAGTGCTGCTTGACCAAGAGTTGCTTCGCATACAGCAAGCTAACTTGGAGCAACAGGAAGAGTTGTTGGAGAGTACTCGCACTTTCGTAGAAAGTGGTGCTCAATTCAATATTGCAGACCTATATAATCAGGAGTCTGAAGTTAAGCGAATAGCTCTGCTGGTAGTAGAAGCCGAAAATGCACTAACGATTAGTAAAGTGCAACTAATTCGCTTACTTCAGATTGATCCTTTGGCCGAATGGGCGTTTGCTGAACCGGATATTAATCAATGGGAAATTCTTTCTAAGGATATTAATATTGAAGAGGCTTACAATCAAGCCATTGCTAACCGCAATGATATTAAGCAGCAAGAGAATGTAATTCAAGCTAATCAATACGGCATGAAAGTCGCTCGTTCAGGGTATATACCTCGACTTACCGCTAGTTACTCTATTGGATCACAATATTCTACCTTATTTGATAGCACATTTACCGACCAAATATTTGATATCAATCGAGTAAGTGTGATACGACTCAACCTAAATATTCCCATTTTTAGTAATTTAGATAACTATGTCGCAGTGCAGCGTAACAAGCAACTAATGCATAATGCGGAGTTAGGGCTTGAAGATTTAAAACGTAATACATTTGAACTGTTACAGACTGCAGTAGCTGATTACAAAGCAGCTAAACAACGAATTATTGCAGCGGAAGCTCAGGTAAAGGCTGCTGAGAAAGCCTTAGAAGCTGAGCGAGAACGGTTCCGATTAGGTGTAGGCAATGTTCTGGATCTAAATCAAGTCAATGCTGCTTATGTAGAAGCTCAGGCTACCCAAGCACAAGCTAATTACCAGCTTATATTTCAAAAAACCGCTTTAGATTACTATACTGGAAAACTACAACCGGAAAGCATTACGATGATTAATGAATAAAGACATTCATCCATTATTCATTCGTCATTATTTGCTGTATCGTTCGCATCTTCATTTCGGTTTCTTTCCACTCTCGCTCCGGTTCAGAGTCAATAGTAACCCCAGCTCCGGCGTACAAGGCAGCTCGCTGATCGAGCAGTTGCATACAACGAAGGTTGACGAACAGATGAGTTTCTTCCTGCATATTTACCGGACCTAGAAAGCCGCTAAAAAATGAACGATCATAGCCTTCGTATTGCTGAATAAAATCTAGGGCAGATGCTTTGGGCATACCGCAGACCGCTGAAGTGGGATGCAGTAGCTTAAGCATTACCGAACCCAGTTCGGGAAAATTGGTAGCTTCCATATCCACCGTAAAATCGGTGCGAAGGTGCAGTAAATTACCCGCCGCCGTAGTTTTGGGACCGTCCTCTTCAAACTCCCGCAGCCGGATTCTTTTAAAACAATTGATGATGTATCGACTGACCATTGCTTGCTCCTCAATCTCCTTTTGTCGCCAGGCAGCATTCTTTAGCGGATTTTCTCCTTGCACGGACTGAGTTCCCGCTAGCGCAACGGTTCGGAACGTTTTACGATTCTTTTTCGAGGAGATACTCACCAGTATTTCAGGTGAAGCTCCCATCCAGGTTCCTACTCCCGGAATGGAAAACAAGGAGACGAAAGCAGTGGGGTAAGTATCGCAAAGCTGCTGAAAGGTGCGGGCTGCATCAAAATTATCCGGCAAAGGAACTAGCTTGGAGCGGGATGGTACTACTTTCTTAAAATCACCTCGTTCAATGGCTTCAACTGCCTCCGCCACCATGTTATTAAACGTAGTTGCTTCTAAACTAGAAAATGAAGCGTCTAAAGGAACCGTATGGACTTGAGCCGACTGCTGTTTTTTTAACTGCTGATGCAAGAAGGTGTGAACTTCAGTCGCCTGATTTGAACCACAAACTGCTTCACACTCCGATTTCCCTGATCGATAATAAATATCCGCCCGGATGTAGGGTGACTTCTCCTCGGGATTTATAAACGGGCTAGCAATAAAACCCGGGGTAAGTTCTTCCAGTTGCCACTCGGTTAGAGAGGCTTCTCCCGAAGTGTCTAAAATTACGTGTTGCGCCCGCTGATTGGGTAACCGCCAAGCAGCAACTGATAATTGACGATAAAATGATGTATTCAAAAAAGCCCGCAAGACATCATCAAATGCATACCCCGACCAGTCAACCTCCTGCGACGCTATAGCTTCTAATTCCTTCATGATTTTCCTTACTTCACTTCTCAACCACCGCCACGGTTAGGCGGCTAATGCAGACTAATTGCTGCTTCTCATTTACAATACGAATTTCCCACACGTGGGTTCGCCGACCAATATGTAAGGCTTTAGCCGTTCCGTACACATAACCCTGCATCACTCCCTTCAGATGATTGGCATTGATATCTAACCCCACGCAATAGAACTTTTCAGTATCCACGCATAAATGAGAAGCTACACTGCCTACCGTTTCGGCTAGCACTACCGAAGCCCCGCCGTGCAGAAGCCCCATTGGCTGGTGGGTACGGTAGTCAACCGGCATCCGGGCGGTTAGCCCATCAGTATGAATTTCAGTGAATTCGATACCCAAATGTTCGGTCATATTGCCTTTTCCCATCGCGTTGATGCTGTCAATAGAAATATCGGGGCTAATCATGGGCTGCGCTTTGTACAGTATAACTTTTTTAGTTCCTTACCGCTTTAACTGGTAAACTGGGTGAAAAAGTTATGGATAAAGTTATTTATTTGATCCGGCACGGGCAAACGGAATACAACCGAAAAGGAGTAGTGCAAGGTAGCGGAATTGATGCACCGCTTAATGAGGTAGGCCAATTGCAAGCGGAGGCTTTCTATAAAATGTATCGTGACGTTCCGTTCGATCACGTGTACACATCCACCCTCCAGCGTAGTGTGCAATCCGTAAAAGGTTTTCTGGAGGATGAATTACCAACCACGCCGCTAGCCGGATTGAATGAAATCAACTGGGGGGTGAAAGAAGGAAAAGTACCTACCACCGAAGAACATTCGTATTACAACAAGATCATCAGTGGCTGGCGCGAAGGGAAACTCGATGTAGCCATCGAGGGCGGGGAAAGCCCGCTGATGGTGCAGGAGCGGCAGAAGCCAGCATTAGAACATATTTTATCCTATCCTAAGCAAAAACAGGTGCTGATTTGTATGCACGGTCGGGCTATGCGAATCTTTCTTTGTCTGATGATGAACCGCGACCTGAGAGAAATGGATCAGTTTGCCCACACCAATTTGGGACTTTACCTATTGCACTACTATGCTGATGATAAACGGTTTGAAATTATCAAGGAAAACGATCAAGCCCACCTTCTGGATGTTCCGCCACTTACCCAAGAAGATGCATCTGAGCCGAAGTGATCTAACCTTTTTGAACCAAAGCAGTTTCTAAGTTCTAAGGTTGCAAGTTTCAGGTTAATACTAAACGTGTAACCTGCCAAACTTGTAACTAACAAAACTATTTTTTAATCATGGAATGGAATCCGAAAGAAATCGAGCTTATCTACAATTTTAATAATCAAGGTGACCGAGAGGCTCTCGCTTATGCCAAGCAAATTGCCCAGCATGTAAACGAAACTGATATTTCTAAAACTCCGCTTACCGAACGGCAGATGGCGCAGTTACTAGATAATCTGAGTTTAGGAGTCGATGATGTTATTGACCGCCGGGCGGATATTTACCAAGAAAAATACGATGATGCAGAAATGTCGAAAGAAGATTGGCTGGAAGTACTAAAGCATAATCCTGAACTAATGCGTACCCCGATCGGAATTCTAGGCAACCGAGCTATTATCTGCGAAACTCCCAACGATCTGCTCAAGCTAGACGATGGGCAGGGCTTCGACCAGAACATGAAGACGTAGTTTAGTCGTGATTCATCTAGAAAATCCGTAATTTCCTCATCATGGAAAGATACGAAATCAAGTTACCACCGACTCTTTCGCTCACCGAGGATGAATTCTTCGCGCTCTGCCAAGAAAACCGCGACCTGCGTTTTGAGAGAAATGCTAACGGAGAAATTATTATTATGGCCCCTACCGGAGGAATCACTGGCGATAAGAATGGCGAATTAGTTGCTGATTTGAAATTATGGAATCGCCATACGCAACTGGGAAAAGTATTTGACTCCTCTACGGGCTTTATCTTACCTAATGGAGCGACTCGCTCGCCGGATGCTTCTTGGTTGGAAAGGTCGCGCTGGGAGGCTTTAACTGAAGAGCAACAGGCTACGTTTGTGCCACTATGCCCTGATTTTGTGGCTGAACTGATGTCTCCTTCCGATATACTAAAGACTACGCAAGCAAAAATACAAGAGTGGATGGACAATGGCTGTCGCTTAGGTTGGTTGTTTTATCCGCCAGAAGAACAAACCTTCGTCTACCGCACTGGACAAGCCAAACCAGAGACAGTCATTGGCTACGACCGAACATTATCGGGCGAAGAGGTGCTACCCAACTTTGCGTTTGACTTGCAGTGGTTAAAGTAGCATCGCTGAAAGGTCATCTGGTGAGGCTACTCCGCTAAATGGCCTTCTGCCGTTAGGTAAAGTGTAATCGGAATACCCTCTTTTTTCCAAGGAGCTAAACTGGAGGCTCGAGTGTAAGCTTCTCCGCGATCGTAGCCTTTACCGTGGGTGAAAAATAGCGCGTTATTGCCAGTGTCGCTCCGCCAAAGCTGTATCACCTCAAAGGTCACGATAATATCTTGGTCAACAATCAATTGTCTCGAGGTAACATCCCTGGTGATCCATTTATCGCGTTTGTAACTTTTAATGAATAACTCCTGCTGAAGCAAGGAAGTATCGGGTAAATCATTTTTTACATCGTAAACATTAATGCGAAACAGCACACTATCCATCGTATTGAAGCGGGTATGAAAGTTGATGTCAGTCACTCGGTAGGTTTGTCCGTCGTTAAAAATCCGCACACCCCATTCCCCACCCCAACCGAAGTTTTGCAAACCGCTCTGCCCCGAAGTGGTTTTCGTTGGCTGATAGCGTCCTAATTTTATGGGATCACTCAAACGAGAGTCTTCTACCACTACTTCCCGCAGGGTGAATGCTCTAGGGGATAAGTATACTTTCAGTGGCGCTGATCTCCAACTGGACTGAGGAATATGCTGAGTATGGTAGCCAACACTGGAAAACGTTAGTTCGTCCTGCGAACCAGCTTCGCTCAGATCAATTTTGAACGTTCCATCATCCCGGGAAATTACTCCCATATTTTTGTCTAACACACCGATGTGTACATAAGCTAAGGGCTGCTGCGTGGCTGAATCCAATACTACTCCGCTGACGACCTGACTGAAAGCTGTGTTGGCAAAGAGTGAAACAAATAGAAAAGCAGTTACGATTACTTTCATTGTAGCATTTTTAACGTCATTCCGAGTGAGTGATAGCGAGCGAAGGAATCTCCTCCAGTTAAGTGCTCTGCTGCTTATGAAGAAGATTCCTTTCCTTCACTACCGTTCGTAATGACGGTATTTGAAGTTACTTGCAATGCTTCAGAAGCTGATAGATACTAGCGAGCATTTTTAATCTTCTTCGGATCAGTTTTCCACTTTAGGTTGTATTCGCCCGTAGCCTGTTCTAAACCGATAGTTATTAGATAGTCCGATTTCTCGGGCAACTGAATGATGCAGTTATTTGCCTTTGCGGTTGTTCCTTTATCAAACTTCTTTTTCCATACAACTTCGCCATCTCGTTCTATTAAAATAGTGGCTTTACCTACTGTGGTCTTGATAGAATATGAAAGAATAAGCGGAGATGCACTTTCGGTCGATATTTCTTTAGAAATGTCTCCGCTCGCAATCTTATAAGAGGCTTTCAAGGAATTTCCGAATAGTGTCTTCTTCTGATGATAGTGCTCGGCTTCTAAACCATCGTAGATAATTTCATTATCTGAGGTAAAAATGAAAGACGAGAAAATCAGCAACACGATGATGAATGATAAAGCTTTCATAATTCTTAAACATAATATTTGATGACTAATGATGAATGACCGATGAGTAATGATTCTCTAACCGTCTATTAATCACTATTCGTTTGTCATTACTCATTAAAAATTTTACTCATCCCGCAGCGAGTTTACCGGATTAACCGAAGCCGCTCGGAAGGCTTGTAAGCTGACACTAATACCAGCAATCACGAAGGCGATTATCCCGGCAATAAGGAAAACATCGGCTCCCAGACTGATGCGATAGGCAAAGTCTTGTAAGAACTGATTGGCTCCGTAGTACACCAACGGGCAGGCCACTACAAAAGCAATCGCGACTAACCCCGCAAAATTTCGGGAAAGCAGCACAATGATTTGAGTGACAGACGCGCCCATTACTTTTCGTACTCCTACTTCCTTACGTCGTTGGCGGGTAGCAAAGGCAGCCAAACCTAACAGCCCTAGCGAAGCTAATACCACCGCAATTCCGGCAAAGACGGAAGCAGTCAAGCCCAACCTTTCTTGTGCTCGGTACATCTTGTCAAATTCTTCGTCTAGAAAATAGTAGCTGAAAGGTTCAAAGGGGTCAAGTGACTGATAGGCTGACTCCAGTACTGCCAACCCTTCTGCGGTGCGACCCGGCTGTAAGCGAACGGCAATTTCTCCGTAGTAATATTCATCACCGGGATAATAGTAATGGAGCATGGGCTGAATACGATCTTGCAGCGACTGATAGTGATAATCTTTCACCAAGCCCACTACGGGAAGGTGTTCACCATCGCTATTCACTAGATACTTATCTTGTACATCTTGCCACCCCAATGCTTTGGCGGCAGTTTCATTGATAATTACGGCATTGCTATCGGAAGGAAGGTTGGCGGAGAAAGGGCGACCCGCTACTAAATTCATACCCAATGTTTCAAAGTACTCATTACCTACTATCACCCAGCGCAGTTCGGTCGATTCTTCATTAGGCAATTCGCTGTCGCGGAAATCAGTCGAATAGTAATTATAACGTCCGGGCATTTTCTCCGCGAAGGTGATAGCCGTTACTACGCTTTCACTCTTTAAGCGATCAACCATCGTTTTTATCGCCGACTTAGCCTGCCCTTCGCTTTTGAAGCTGTAGTTATCATACCTTAGTGAGAAGGCCACTACATTCTCTTCATCAAACTGTAAATCCTGAGACTTCATAAACTGAACCTGTCGCCAGATAATGAGCGTCCCAGCGATCAGCAGGATGGAAGCAACGTACTGCACTACAATTAATCCTCGTTGAAATATCCGCCCCGAAGTCCGAAACTTATTTTGCCCTCGGAGGGAAGTAATTGGTGATAGCCGAGAAACGAAAGCTGCTGGATAAGCCCCAGCGAGTAAACCGGTGATAAGCCCGATAGCCAGTAGTGTGCCTAACAACGGTAAATTCTGCCAGTAGCGAAACGTCAAAGACAGATCGAAGTACTGGTTGAATCGGGGCAAAACCAAGTGTACTAGTAGCATTCCTACCACCAAAGCAAACAAACAGGTTACTACTGATTCCATAAGAAATTGAGCGATCAACTGACTACGCAGGGAACCGATCGCTTTTCTCAGCCCAATCTCCCGCGTCCGCAGCAACGACTGGGCGGTAGCTAGATTGGTGAAGTTAACACTGGCAATAAGTAGCGTGATAGCCGCAATAATGCTGAGTAGCACAATGATTGGGGTATTTTTAGTATCAAACGCTCTTAGTTTGGCGAGTGGACGCAGATACAACTGTAAGTTAGCAGCTCTTTCACCCACGTAATGACGATTTTTGAATGCCAGCAGCTTGTCTGATAACTCCGTCGTATTAGCCCGATTATTTAGCTTGACGAAGGATGTCATGAAAGTACCTTCCCAACCAGCTTCCTTCGTCACCCAATCAGGCGCGTTATTCCAAGGTAATAATACCTCAAATTGTAAGGACGAATTATCTGGAAGGTTCTTCAATACTGCACCAACTACAAATCGCTGCTCATTATTGATTACTTCTAACGTTTTACCAATTGGATCAGCGTTTCCGAACAGTTCCTCAGCTATCGTCCGGGTTAAGGCGATATAGTTCTCCGTTTTTAACGTGCTTCGTAAATCGCCTGCTACGGTCTCAAAAGTGAACACGTCTACAAACCCTGAGTCTACAAAATGTACTAGCGGGTTTACCACATTATCTTGATAGCGCAACCGAACGTAGTCTGGAGCAAAGTAGCGGGTACCACTGACTACTTCAGGAATTTCTTCCAGCAACGTAGGAACAACTGGAACTGGAGTGGCATCGTAAGTATCCAACTTACCGTTCTCATTCTCTTGCTGCCCCAACCGATACACTTGCTCGTGCTCGGCATGGAAAGTATCGAAGGATTGCTCGTAGCGAACAATTAGAAATAAGACGATAGAAGCAGCAATACCTACGGCCAAACCAAAAATATTGAGCAAGGCGTAGCTTTTATACTTCCATAAGTTGCGAAGGCTGACTTTCAGATAGTTGCGGAACATAGCGGGATGGATTAAGGTAGAATAGGTATGAACTGGTCGGATAATTGATGGGCGAAACAGTAGCAATACATCACGAATGTACTTCCACCGCGCTTCTCGAGTACCATCTTGCTGCACTCGCTCGTCGTACAGCTCGACCAGATCACCCGCCAAATCTTCGTAATAGGATGGGTGACAGAACCAGCGAAAAAAGTGTTGAGCCCAGTGCGGGGGAGATTGCTTGTCCATAGTTTAGGTTTCAGGGGTTAAGGCTTGGGTTTTAGGAATTAGGTATCACGAACCCCCAAAACCCAAGCCCTATTCAAAAGTCGAAAGCAATTTTTGGAATAGACTGCCATAGTTGTAGGCGAGCGTCCCGCACCTCAGTTAAGGCTTGCTTACCGTAAGGAGTTACTGTGAAAAATCGCTTGCGCTTTCCTCCTCGTACCTTCGTTGCTTCACCTAAGCGAGATTTTAGAAATCCTTTGGTTTCCATTCGTCGCAAGGCCGACTGCAATGCTCCTACGCTTACTGAACGGTCTAGCCGTTCCTCAATTTCTCGTTTAATTGCCACTCCGTAGGCTTCATCGTACAGCACTGCTACGGTTAGTAGTACAATTTCTTCAAATTCACCTAACTGAATTTTTGCCATCGCATTAGTATATTTCCTAAATGTAGTTTTTATAAATCATAAATCCTAATGACGATTCTCAAGTACTTCAATCTATGAGAAGACTATACTGTACTTTAAAACGTCCGCTTGACGTATTGCGTATTATTCAATATATTTATAAATGATTAAAGGGTATCGGAACAAGAAGACCAAAGACTTCGCTAATGGTGAATTTGTCCGACAGTTTGAACCTTCTAGACGCCAAGCAGAAAGGCAACTCAGGATTTTAGAAGCAGCTATCACCCTTCGTGATCTAGCACAATTGCCAAGTAATAGACTGAGGCATTACGAGGTGATCGGCAAGGGCAATATAGCGTTCGGATCAATCAACAATGGCGTGTTTTAAGTGGCCGAATGATTCCGATGGTCCGGATAATGTAGAGAGCGTAGATTACCACTAAAAGACATTAACAATGAGTAGAACCCCCATCCATCCGGGAGAAATTCTTGCCAACGAATTAGAAGAGTTAGCACTTTCGGCTGCTGCATTAGCCCGCACAATTGATGTCCCGGCTAATCGTATTACTCAGATTTTAGCTGGTAAGCGAGCAATCACTGCTGATACTGCTCTCCGGCTAGGACAATATTTTGGAATGAGTGCCGACTTTTGGATGAACCTGCAAAAGATATATGAATTAGATTTAGCTCGTCAAGAAGTGGGTGACCGTATAGCTCTTATTCCACAGCGCACTTAACACTAAAACTCCATACTATATTCTATATTGTTTCCGAAAATCCGAGGCATTCATTCCCACTATTTTTTTGAAGAGCTTACTAAAGTACGATAAACTCTCGAGGCCTACGTCGTAGGCAACTTCCGATACGCTTTTACCCTGAAGCAGTAACGTCTTAGATTGAGTTATCCGGTACTGGTTCACAAAGTCAGTGAAGGTCATATTAGTCTGCTTTTTAAAGTAACGACAAAAAGCAGCCGTGCTCAGATGAACCTGCTCAGCAATCTCATTTACATCGGGATGCTCATTGTAATTCTGATGAATGTAATTGTAGACCGCCGTCATCCGAATTTTGTCGTTCATAAACAGCTTCACGCTGGTGTCCCGATCATTAAGTTCAACTACCTCTTCGGATTTCGCTAGGGTTTGAAACACTTTCAGTAGTTGCAGAAGCTGATCAAAGCGGTTGAGTTCGCGCATATACCGGAGTTGTTCGGCTACTTCTATTTTGGTTTCACCACCAAACGATAATCCTCGATACGATCGATCAAGCAATTGGCGAATTCGATTAAACTCGGGAGTCTGCTGAAAGGCATCACCCAGAAATGGTTTTCTCAGTTGTACCACAATCTGCTTGTAATCAGTTTTTAATCCGTAATCAAAATTGAGGTGTGGGATGTTGGATCCAATGAACACCAGATCACTACCCACGTAGCTAGAAACGTGCTGGCCCACGTGGCGAATGCCTGTAGCGGCTTCTACGTATACCAGTTCATATTCCGGATGATAGTGCCAAAAAAAGTGATTTCGCAGTCGCGGCTCAAACAGTTTGAATGACTGATTGCCATCAGGTAACACAACCTCTTTCTGAATTTTCATTACATAAATTTCCTGTCAAGGTATATTTTTGGATAGAATTTACCGAAAAATGTCAATACAGAGCAAATAGTTATCAATTGGGATAAAAATAGGGAAGAAGCACTAAAGTATCTTTGTAAAGAAAAAGGTGTTATCGTGCGAAGTGCTTTAGTGTTATGACCTAAATATTCGTTTTACCCCTTATCATATACATTAACACAGTAACACCAAGAACTATAACACCCAAACACAATAATACTAGACCCCGGCAGTCGCCACTGCGGAATAAATCCGGGGATAACATCGTAATACTCTAACTCTCAAAATTATGATTGAAACCACCAACGCCCATAAAGATATTCCGGGTAATCCATCTACGGCTATTAGTAGCCAGACCAAACTGAACGACCGCAGCAACGGTCAGCCGTTACAAGTGCTTAGCGAGGAAGATTGGCATTTCTGGATAGAAAACGGCTACGTTGTAATCAAAAATGCCATTCCTCAAGAACAGGTAAACCGATTGGCGAACTTCCTCTGGGAGTTTGAAGAAAAAGACCCGAACGACCCTGAAACCTGGTACGCCCCACCCCGAGCCGAGATGAAGATGAAGGAGTTGGCTAATACGGGTATGGTAGAAGTCTACAATCATCAGTATTTATGGGATAATCGGCAGTACCCAAAAGTATACGAGGCATTCGCTGATATTTGGGGAACCGAAAAGCTATGGGTCACTATTGACCGAGCTAATTTGAACTTTCCCAACCGTCCCGGTTTTGAAACCAAAGGATTTATCCACTGGGACTACGATCCTGAAACTAAGCCTCAGAATGTGCAGGGAGTACTGGCTCTTGCTGACCAAACTGATGAGAATATGGGTGGTTTTCAGTGTGTGCCTGAACTATACCGCACTTACGATACCTGGAAGTTGACTCAACCCGCCGACCGAGATCATTTTAAACCCGATGTCAGTGGTTTTGAGATTGAAAAAGTACCACTCCAAGCGGGTGACTTGCTCATCTTTAATAGCACTCAACCTCACGGTATTCGCCCGAATAATAGTAAGGATAAAGTACGGATTGCCCAGTATATTTCTATGATGCCCGCCGAAGAAGATAACGAAGAGCGGCGGCAGTGGCGCATCTCTTCCTGGAAGGAGCGCCGCGCTCCCGAAGGCTACGCTTTTCCTGGTGACCCTCGATGTTGGGAGCAGAAAAAGTACAATACCGCTGAATTAACGCCCCTCGGCAGAAAGCTGCTCGGCTTGGATCGATGGTAAATAAGAATAGCGGATAACATTAGGAGTTAAAGTCTGGCTTAAGCATCTGACTTAATCCTCTAGCCCCCTTTGCATTCTCCCCCCCTTTTTTAACTAAGTGGACAAAAGTTTTTCGTAATCTCCCCGGATGAGCTTTGCGTCCGCCACCCAATGAATTCTGGGGTTTCCCTTATTCTAATACCAAAAGTTTACCTTTGTTAGTACCAATGCTAAAGTAAATAAAGCTTCGTTACTTTATTTTGCCCGCGTTCCCATGGCTACCACCTTCATGGTTGTTATGATTTGAGTGTATAACAAAATGGGTGCATACAAAAAGCGAGTGGGAATACTAAGATTTCCCTAATTTTGAGGTCTTTAATCATGCGGTGGGCATCACCATCAAAAAAACTCGCTATGGATGGTTTCGACCAAATCTATGGAAAATATGAACCCTCACGAAAACGACACACTTTTTCTAAGAATATTTTTCGTTGCTATTTAAATTAATCGGCTATAAAGCTATTCATTTTCCGTGTTGTATCTTACCCTATCTTCTTCCACTACCCAGCGAATCTTCTCAGCGGTACTACGGCCTACTCCAACTACTTCTTGTAGCTCCCGTTCACTAGCGGAGAGTACGTTTTGCACCGTGCCAAATTTTTCGAGCAACAAACGGGCTCGGGTAAGACCAATACCGGGTAAACCTTGTAAAAAGTACAGTTGCTGTTTTTCCTTCCGGCCAATCTGTGATGTTGGATAGCGTCGGGGCGGCCACCTGCGAGGCGATTTGGAACGACGGGTTCCTAAAGCGTTTAATTGACGAGCAGCCATCAACAACAGAGAGGCACTTTCGGCGGCATCCATAGCGCGGAGCACCGGGATTTGCATAAATAACGTTGCCTGCATTAATGCTCCTTGAACTGCTTCCCGTCGCATTCCACTACGATGCAGGTCAGTAGAAGTGCCTTCCAGCAATAGAGCACAAGGCCGCTCAGACTGTACCAACCGATAGAGTTGAGCAAACAATCGCCCAGATTTTAAAGAAGCAACCAAGTCAATCAGTGTTTTTCGCTCTACTAGTAGTTGACCATTCACCTCGTAGTCACCGATGGGCAACCGCTGTACCTCCAAGTCTACTCCCTCAGTTTCCTGCAAAATTGGTAATAACCCGCTTCGCCTCTCCCGGTCATCAACTTTGATGTTGATTAAAGATAGTTCAGATACGATATTCAATGTGGCGTTAGCTTTATTGAAGAAGCGTAGAGCAAATATCGAGCTATTCCTACCAGAGTTAGGTTCATGCTACTGTAGAATATCACATTCTGATTATCTGATAAAATTCAGCTAATCTTGGTATCATTTTCCAATCATCCACTCTATCAAATCATCTACCTCCACAATGGACCAGGAGTGGGGATGGCGGTTGCCGTTGGATCGATATCCACGATTCTCAGTAGGAATATACTCTACGTTATCACCAAATTTTTTCGCCAAGTCGTCCGCCATTTTCTTAATAAAGTAGGCGTTCATTTCTTCGTACTCATTCTTTCGGTTCTCTTGCCACCAGACTGTATCGGGTTCGGTATAGAACCGTAGTTTGACATCTTGCAGATGGGATAGATTATCAGTGTTGCCGGTTTTAGTGGTATAAACTGCGTACTCTTCGTACGGCTCAATACTGGCTTTAGGCTTGCCAAGGGCTGATTCCAATACGTTGACAATCATCTCGCTCTCCTGAACTGAAACCGGCGAGAAGTTTCGCTCAATATTCCTAAGAGAATTTTCGTATAGTCCCAGCAGATCAACCGGAGAATCAACAATAAACGCTCCTCTCGGCTGAACATCGCCTTCTGATTCTACTAGATAATCGCTGAGTAGCAAGCTAACGTTGCCTCCGCTGGAGAAGCCACCGATGTAGACACTCTCTATCGGGAGTTTATTTTCCTCAAACATTTGAGTAATGATGGTAGCGAGCTGTTTCTTCTCGCTTTCCTTCAGCCACAGTTTTCGGTTAAACTTCATCAGGGCTACGGCTATTCCGGCTTCCGTAGCTGGTTCTATGATTTCAAACTCCCGCTTAACCACATCTGGAGTTTCGGGAAAACCACCGAAGAGTATGAGTACGCCCGTTGGCTTTCGTTCGGGCATCACCAGTTCGTAGTGATCGGTCTCTTCGGTAGTAAACGAGCTTACGTTCTGCGAGAAGCTATTAAAGCTTACCAGCGAGAGAATAAGTAACAGGGCCAGCAGGTTTTTCATAGTATCTTCTTTTTTGCTAAAGAAGTGAACCGCAGCGTAAAAAGTATCCTCTCAGTAGTTAAGGTTTGTTAAAATCTAGATAATAAGAGCTACTAACGTTGCCTTTAAGCTTCGTAGAGTAATTGTTAATTGCTCATTGTTCACTGTACATTGCTTGTTGTTCCCTGCACCTCAGTGGTTGTTCACTGCATTTGGCTTGTTAATACTACCAGGTTATCTCAATTTAGCTCTTCATCGATTCAAATCTGACAACCATGTTCCAATACTTTACCATTGCCTACCGCAACCTCACCAAGCATAAATTTTACTCCCTCATTAATTTATTAGGTCTAGCCATCGGTACGGCAGCTTGTTTACTGATTTTGCACTACGTACGCTACGAGCTGAGCTACGAAGACTTTCACGAGAAATCTAATCAAATCTACCGACTCACGTTGGATGTTTACGAAGACGGGGAACTACTGACTCAAGATGCCGAAGTGTATCCGCTAGCGGGTCCCGAGCTAAAAGCTAATCTGCCTGAAGTGCTGGACTACGTGCGGCTGCACGATCAGGAGCAATTAGCCTTTGGTACCGACAAGTATCGTAATACGGAACGGCGCGCCTATTACGCCGACCCTTCGGTTTTCTCTATCTTTTCGCTGAACATGGTGCAGGGCGACACTGCTGGCGCACTGGATGAACCTTTTGAGTTGGTGCTAACTGAATCGAAGGCGAAGCAGTACTTTGGCACGACTGACGTGGTAGGGAAAACGCTGGACTGGTTCGGGGGTACTTACGGCCCTAACAATGGAAAAAGGCTGGTAAAAGTTACGGGAGTAATAGAAGATCTACCGCCTAATACTCATTTGAAAATAGATTTTCTGATTTCTTACATTTCCCTACAAACAATTGGCTACCCGATGGGCTGGGACGCTAATAACGAATTTACCTACTTGTTGATGGAGCCACAAACTAACTTGGCTGCTTTTAGCGAGAAGCTAAATAAGTTCGTTGAGAGTTTTCAATCTGCTGAAGGCTTTGAAGATAGTGAAGAGCGTTTTATTGTTCAGCCTATGGCCGATATTCATTTGTACTCCAATAAAACCTTTGAACCGGAAGCTAACGGCGATGCTGATACCGTAACGTTTCTATCGGTCATTACTCTATTCATCTTGATTATCGCTTGGGTGAACTACGTGAATTTGGCCACCGCCCGCTCGGTAGAACGCGCCAAAGAAGTAGGCGTAAAAAAAGCTGTGGGTTGCTCCCGCTTGCAGTTAATCCGACAATTTCTGTTTGAATCTCTTGTAATTAATCTATTAGCGATGGTTTTGGCGGTACTTATTGTGTACGTGAGCTTTGCGGCTTTCCGTAACTTAAGCGGCCAACCCCTCAGTATCCGCCTGTTTAGTGATAGTATTTTCATGCTAACCATTGCCGGACTAGTGGTGATTGGCACACTATTATCTGGTTTATATCCGGCGTTAGTGCTGTCTTCTTTTCGTCCGGTAGCGGTGATGAAAGGGAAGTTAAAGAATACTACCCACGGCAGGTATCTTCGTCAGGGGTTGGTAGTGTTTCAATTTCTAGCCTCGGTCGTACTGATGGTAGGAACATTTACGGTGTATCAGCAACTTGCATTTATGCGGCAGCAGGAATTGGGTATGGACATTGATCAGGTGCTGGTGGTCGATGTTCCGTTGGATATTCAGATAGATTCTATTGCCCGCTCCCGCATTGGCACCCTGCAACAAGCCTGGGGTAATTTATCTACTGTAGAAGCAGTGGGTAGCTCCGGGGCAGCCCCCGGAACCGGCTATAACTTTCTTAGCTCAAACATAGGAATACGCCGGATAGGTGATGAAAAGGATAACAATATTACTTTTTATTGGTACCGGGCCGATGCCAATTTTATGGATGTGCTGGATATGGAACTAATTGCCGGACGTAATTTTCAGGAGGGTTCCCGTAATGAGCGGCAAATACTAGTGAACGAAAAAGCAGTTGAGATGATGGGTTTTACCAGTGCAGAGGAAGCAATAGGGCAAATCACCACTTTCTACGACAGTGCCGAGATTATCGGTGTAGCCCAGAACTACCACCACCTTTCTATGAAGGAGCCAATCATCCCGCTGATATATATGCACGGCAGCAATAATCTATATCAATATTTGCGCCTCAATACCGACGACCTTCCTCAAACCTTAAAGCAGGTAGAAGCGACTTACGAGGAAGTATTTTCAGGTAGCACTTTTTCTTATTTCTTTCTGGATGATACCTTCAATCAGCAGTACCAAGCTGAAACCCAGTTCGGAAAAGTGTTCGGAGTGTTTGCCGGACTGGCTATTTTGGTGGCTTGCTTAGGCTTGCTAGGCTTATCTTCTTACACCAGCATTCAGCGCACTAAGGAGATTGGCATCCGTAAGGCTCTGGGTGCTTCAGTGAGTCATATTATTCTACTGCTCACTAAAAGTTACTTCCGTCTTATCCTTATTGCCCTAGTAGTTGCTATTCCGGTAGCTAATTACGTAATGGGCGAGTGGCTAAACCAGTTCACGTATCGCATTGGTATTAGCTGGTGGTTATTTGTGGTACCCGGAATACTGGTCGTCCTTATCGCGCTGTTAGCAGTAAGTGGGCAAACCCTGAAATCAGCTCGATCCAACCCAGTGAAAGCTCTGCGGTACGAGTAGGTAACTAAATTATTGAGCTTCAAAACTGATGTTATTTGGTTGCCCTGATATATTTGAGATTCATCTGATTCATTACACACGCAACTATTTAGAATAAAATTTGCTGTTACTCGACAAATTATTGTGAATAGTCGGGTATGAAATTCTTATTCAACATAGGGGTAACTGAGGAGCTCTCGGAACTATATCAAGCTAAAGTGCGACTCGCTAACCAGATCGCCAGTATGTTTGTATTTGTAGCATTAAGCTACATGGTTTTTTCTATCTTCTATTATCCACCCCTGGTTATGTATCCGGCGAGTGCTGCCGGGCTAGCGTGCAGTATATTTATATTCAACTCCTTTCAGTGGCATCATCTGTCTCGGTTTATCATGTCGTTCCAGGCGTTGTTACTCACCGCTATCTACCACGCCTACCTAGTAACACCGGGTGAGTCTCTACTAGATGCATTTATGGTGTGCCAGATTTCTATGACACTAATTCCCTGGATTCTTTTTGATTTTGAGGAAAAAAGGCTGTTGGCTGCATCGCTAGTTACGTGTTATGTTATTTTCTTTAGTCAATCGTGGCTAAGCACGGTGTTAGTACTAGATCTAGATAATAGTATGTTTAAAGGTGGTATTTTCTATTACGCCACTAGCGGTATGGGTATCATTATCATTTCTCTCTCACTTTTCTTTTTACTCCGCAAGAATCATCGGGCTGGTCAGAAAAATACTAAACTGCTTAGTGAAGTAAGTGATCAGAATCAGGCCATGCAAGAGCAACAAGATGAATTGTCAAAAAACCTAGAAGAAGTTAAACGGGCTAGAGAAGAGGATGAAAAGAGAAGTTGGGCGGCTCAGGGGCTGACTGAGATAAACCAAATATTGCGAGCCAATCAAGATCAGAATGAGACGTATCAGCAACTTATTGCTAAACTGGTTAAATATTTAAAGGCTAATCAGGGTGGTTTGTATGTCTTAGAGAATGAAGACAACCAAATATTACGTTTAGAAGCCTGCTACGCTTACGAACGAAAAAAATTCTTGAACAAAGAGATTGAACCCGGTCAGGGTTTGGTAGGTCAATGTTTTTTAGAAAAAGAGTCAACGTATTTAACTGATATTCCTGATCGGTATACATACATCACTTCAGGCTTAGGAAAAGCTACTCCGAGTTATTTATTCATAACTCCCCTCATACTCGATGAGCATGTAGCCGGTGTTATCGAAATTGCTTCTTTCTCGCCCATTGAAGAACACCATCAGCACTTTTTGCAGAAAGCGGGTGAGGACATAGCTTCGGCCATACGAAGTAAGCAAGTAACGGCCAGAATGAGTGAGCTACTTAACCAGTCGCGGCAACAGGCCGAAGAGATGCAAGCCACTGAAGAGGAAATGCGGCAGAATATGGAAGAGTTACAAGCTACCCAAGAAGAGATGCACCGTAAATCTAGCGAGCAGGAAAGTATTATTCAGCAGCTACGCGAGGAGCTGGCTAGTCAGGCACAAGCATAAACTACTTGTGCTCGGCCATTTCCTTCATCACCGTTAGTAACGAAAGTGCAGTTTCTTCCGAATACCGTCCCATACCACACGAGCAGGCAATATCCACGGAACTACCTCGGGCTGACTCAATTGCCTGTAGTATGTGTTGGTGTTCTTCCTTATTGCGCTCTTTATGTACAAACCCGGCAATAAAACGAACGTGATTGGGTAACTTGATATCCTTTAAATCGGCGTAGTACTTTTCATCTGTCGGGGGAGGAGTAGCTGCCTCAGCCAGAGGATAATGTACGTAGTTAAGTTGATGGGAACTGGGCCACTTTTTCACCATCTGATTGGAGAAATATACTAACTTCTTCAACGTTTTAGGATGAATCAGTGCTTCATTATTCAGATCACCTAAACAAATATGAACCCCCAATTTGGCCGACGGGTCTATCTTTCTCACCAATCCGTATATACTTTTTAGAGGTAAATCTATTAGAAAATTGGGCAACTTATAAGCAAGTGCTAATTCACCCGGCACTTCAATTTGTATTACTACATCGTTACCCGCTAGCTTAATGATCTCATTAACTTCGTAGGCTATCCGTCGATTAAAAACATCTGCGTAACGTATCGCATCGATCTTACCCATCATAGCAAAGGTGATTCCTAAGCCGGTAGGTACTCCAACCTGAAACTTGAGATCTGGCTGACTACGTTCTTCCCGCAGTTGTTTAAACAAGGGGTAACTCTCTTTGAAGTAAGTATGGTACCCGAAATCCAGATGTTGGTACATCTTGGAGGGTGGGTGCTTAGGGCGCAACTTCTGCACAGTATCATATCCCACTGGAAAACCATCATCGCCGCGCTGAGCATCCTGCGCTACTTCCCAGTTCTCAGTATCTTCTGTGCAAATATCAATAGCGGTCATCACCCAAGCCGCCCTCTTTCCTTTAGGATATTGGGGTGTTTTCTCACCAATCTCTCCGTCGGGTAGGCTAGACAAGCGGGTTCCCAGATGATCCATAGCGCGTTGCATGGCATCTTGTTCATCGGCAAAGGGCATGCTACCCACTAAGTGCGTTCGTCGCTGTATCATTTTAACTAAGCTATATTTTCTAAATATAGTAATAGTAGTTGTACTTGCCCCAGTTTTCAAAGCATCGTATATGAAAAAATTACTACTATCTCCCGAATTTTTGTTCATCTTTGAAAGATGGTAGTTTCCTACTTGATTCTGGCAGGTTTGTGGCTAGTGTATTTCGGTTTGCACAGCTTTTTGGCCTTAGCTAAGGTAAAAAAACAGGTGCAGGGCTGGTTAGGTCAATCGTACCGCTACTATCGGTTAGGTTACAATATTATTGCGGTAATCACTCTTATTCCTATTCTGCTCTACAACTCAATAATCTCTTCCGAACCACTGGTGGCCGATGTGCGGGTACGTGATATGCTACAACTGTTTGGCTTAGTACTAGCTTCTTACGGAGTAATTGTGATTCACCTGTCGTTCAAACAATTCTCTAAACGGGAGTTCTTAGGCGTACCCACACCAGCGGCGAATCAAGTTGAGCCACTTCAAACCGATGGCGTTTTGCGCTACGTTCGCCATCCGCTATACGCAGGTACAATTCTGATTGCTCTGGGATTATGGTGCTTCTCCCCTACTATCGCCAATCTTGTTACCGCCTTGGCCTGGATCGCCTACATTTTGATCGGAATTCAACTGGAAGAAAAGAAACTGCTAAAACTTTACGGCAATGAGTACCAAACGTATCGGCAACAAGTACCGATGCTGATTCCCCGATTGCGCTCTCGTTAATAGATGCTTGCTCTTTGTTTATTCTTCAAAGAAGCTGCCCAAATAAGATTTTCATCCGAAAAATACTAAAAGATAGCAACTAATCGCTTCTCCTGAAGCAATGGGAACGATGCTGTTCCCATTGCTTGGTTATCTCTTTATTCAGGTGAACTCACTAGTACCTTCAGCATCTGTGTACGCTGTAGTTGAATAATAGTAACAAAATAGATGCCTTGCTGTAGAGATTTCCCTTGCACAATATCACTCCAAACAACCTGATGGTTACCTGCTTGTTGCCCGACTGTTTGGTAGTGGCCTAGTACCCGCCCTTGTGTATCGTGTACTCGAATGTTTACGGGCGAATCAGTCTCTTGGTAGAAAGTGATAACGGTTGTTTCATTAACCGGATTCGGATAAATATGCGTCTCTGTTGACTCACTTTCACGTACTAAAGGGGGTGCCTTTACGCCTCCTTTAGCAACCGAGGCCACTCGTGTTCCATAACGTAGCGGACGATCTTCGGTACCGTTAATAAGCAAAAAGGGAGCATCATTGGCATCCGGGCTTTCCTTAGAATAGAATCGTTGGTTAGATGTTCCATCCGATATAATAGCAAACGAAACGGTTTTGTCACCATTAAATTCCTGCTTCACAATATCGGTTACATTGTAGATCATGTATTCGCCTTCCCGGGCACTCGGAAGCGTCTCGATAATGGAGCCGATGGTCGGTTCGGTATTCCAGGTGAGCGTTTCCTCTTCCCAGCTATCATCTTCTACAAAGGCAGCACTATACAGATCAGTACCTTGATCTTTGACTTTTAAACGAAGCGTAGCCGTCTTGATCCACCGACGATTACTACTTAGGTCAAACTTTAAAAACGAGCGTCTGGTGAAGGCTGCCCCGGTGCTTTTAGCCTCAAGTTGATCGCTATCGCCAAAGTTTCGGTCGGCATTGTTCCCACCCCGAACGTAGGTATCGTCCACCACCGCTAGCGAAGTACCTCCGTACGATACTGATAAATTCAGCGTAGCCGATGACTCTTTACCTGCTTCATCTACCGCAACAGCTTTCAGAACAAATGCTCCTCCGGTATTCCGGCGGGTTCGTAGAATATACGGACGCCGATTATCAGTACGTACCAATGAATCATCAATGTAGAAGTCAACCCGATCAATAGCTAACCCATCAGTGGTAGCTGCTTGAGCAACGGCTACAATCGGCCATCGGATTGAGGGGTACTGAAAGCCTTCCCGGGGAAAGCGAAATTGCACATTAGGCGAGCCGATATCAGTAGTACCTGCTTCTACGAGCAGGCGAGGTTCATTGCCTTCAGCAGCCTCCTTTGAGAAGTACTCTACCAGTGCCGTAGAGGAAGTCCAGATGGCAAGGGATAGCACCCCATCACCCGCTTGCTCTTGCTGCACATACTCGGTAAGGTCAAAGTCAGTCCAACGGCCTTCATTAGCTACGGATTCATTTGCCAAGGCTGCGGTATATTCTGGCTGATTGTTCCAGGTGATACTATTTTCCTGCCAAGTATCGTCTTCAACTGCATACACCGTATGCTCGGAATTACCTGTGCGGGCTACCCGCAGGCGCAACGTAGCCCGTTCTACGGGTTCCAACTCAGACACATTGAACTGAAGAAAGATTCGTCGTTGCAGGTTTTCACCAGCGGCAGTTTTAATCAGCAGCGAAGGACTATTTCCGAAATTATCATCGTCGGTTTGCCCCCCTTTAACGTACACATCTGCCGCAGCGATCAGATTGATGCCATTATCAGGATGGGCAACACTCACTTGCTGAGTAGCCAGCCGAACGGCTCCTTTGTTATCTTTAGCAATCGCCAACAACGTGGTTGTTCCGGCGGGAATATCAGTCCAATCAAGGGTGTAGGGAGCTGAAGTTATTGAGCCGAGACGAATCGGCCCGGCGTACAAGACAACTTCTCGGATGCCATCTGGGTCAGAAGCTGAGGCAGTAATGCTGATAGTATCACCTTCGCTATAAGTAGTAGCACCATCAGGAATGGTAATACTCACTGAAGGCATGTCGTTGAAAGAGCTGTTGGCTTTCGCAACGAACATATACGTTTCACCGGGTTCCAATCCGCTGACTGTCTCCGAAGTAGCTCCGCTGAGCGTGATAGTTTGGTACGGATCGGGCGTACCCGTGCTGCCAAGTTCTTCGTTCCAAGAATCATAGCGATATACTTCCAATGCGTTAGCGTACGATGGAATATTGTTTACGGTGAACGAAGTTCCGAACAGCGTACTCCACTCTTCGCGGTTATGCCACACCCACATCTTTTTATTGTCGCCTTCCAAAATGTCGATACCCGTCGCTTCATCACCTGAAACTAAGGTTAGCCCTTGCGTAATGTTGGCAAGCATTTGGTGGGCAATTCCTTTGGCATTTCCTAGAAAAGGAAAAGCAGAAACGGCCATACCTAGTTGCGTATTTGAGTTCACAGGTAAGTAGGTGCGAAACGTCAGGGCGTAGTCAGAGACGAACTCTCCCGCTGGATTTTTCACGGTCAGCAAGTCCCAGGTTCCGGTTACAAAGTCTTTGGCATTCTCCGCGTCGGATCCCGCCCCTCGGGCGTTGTATTCAGTACACCATACCCGGAAATCGCTGGTGATGTTATGCCACGAACGCAAGCTATCAATGAGCACTTGGTGCGACTTCGCCTTAAACTGAAGGTTAAACGGATTTCGCCGATCATAGTAGCGATGGATATCCAGGGCATTGAGAGTACCATCGTTGTATAGCGGAGCTAGCCCATCCATGTAGATATTAAACCGCTCGAACAAAGGTACTTCCTGAAATCCACCGGGTGCTACCTGGAGCGAAGGGTCGGCCGAGTGAACTCCGTCGGCAAACCCACGTATGGCGGCTACGAACTCTACCGCATCGAAGTTATTATCTGGCTCATTCACCGCGGTATATTGCGTAATACCCCAGTCAGTGATTCCTTTGGACAGCAGAAAGTCGCTGTTAGGGCGAAATCGATTCGCGAAGGCCGCTCCAATATCAAACCACTTTTGCTCATTGCCCAAAGCCCCGTGGTCGGCAAAAATATGCTCGATAAGCAACATGGGATAGATATCTTCCTCGTAAAGTGCTAACACTAAGCTATCAATGACTTCGGGCTTGACTTGCCCTCCTTGCAGATAGCGCTCTGGAAATATCCCGATGCGGGTATACGAAAGGCTCGCCGCCTGAATGGCTTCAATAGCATTGAAAGCATTTACATCGGTTAGCCCACCGTTAAAATCACAGCTACCCATCATTTCAGCAGCCGTTGGGTTGGAGTTCAGAGGTGGCCCGGCTTGCGCCCGGACTGAGCCATTAGTTGCGATAACAGTAATGGCTACCAAAAGCAGCAACCGTAAATTATATGTTAAGAAGGGAAGGGTATGTCTCATCATTGATAGGATTTAGTGATAGTGTTAACGAGCTAGCGAAGGCCAACTCAGGTCATTGTTATAGAATAAGAAAGGTTGGCATTCCGTAGAACCCGAAATGCCATTTACACGGGTTGGTTAGTACCCGCCATTTTGCCTCATTTCACTCGTTAGGTTGGCATCGATAACCGACTGGGGAATAGGGAATCGGCGGTCACGTTCGGCAATAACCGGGCCAGCAATAGGGTTGTACGCTCGTACCCGTTCTAGCAGCCGATTGTTTCGTATCAGGGCGTAGCGCCGTTGCTCTTCGCATAGTAGTTCCCGCGAACGCTCATCCAGCAAAAAATCAATGGTTGCGTCGGCCGCAGTGATGTCGCCAACCCCAGCGCGACGGCGCACTACATTGATGGACTCGGCTGCCTCAGCCGCTTTATCCTGAGCAATTTGGGCTTCGGCTCGCAGCAGATATGTATCTGCCAAACGGAGATAGGGTTGATCGCCAAACTGCTCGTTAAGAACAATGTTGTTAGGATCAGCCCACTCCCATTTACGGCTATGGGGATACCGCGTACGGTTAGCATTAGTAATGTCTGGTTCCGGAATTACTTCGGTGAAGACTGTATCTCCGAAACTGGCACCTTCGGGAGGTACATCACCGTTGGCTTCGGTGTAGATATAGCCTCGGCTGATAGCGTACCACGAACCGCGGTCATCAGCGGCATCGTAGACATTTATTCCCCAGTTAGTAGGAGCCAAACGACCAATGCCTCGCCCACCCCGATCAACCGATAGCTCAATACCGTTAATCAAGCGGTAGAAGCCCACAAAATAACGTCGCATAATGTTCCTTCCCTGGTCAGGGTTGTCGACGAGGTTCTCTTGCAAGATTGCCCAAAGTACTTCGGTGTTTCCCTGACTTCGGAGTACGTTGCCGTCGTAGAACTGATCCATAAAAGGTACTCCGGCCTGGTCGGCTCGCACGCCGTAACGTTCGGTAATAAGTTGGTAAGGTCCATCAATCACCGCCTGAGCCTTAGCTTCAGCCTCTGCCGGGCGGTTCATCAGAATATAGAGTTCGGCCAAGTAGTGCTGGGCTACAGCCTGACTTACTCGTCCGGAGCTGGCCACTTCTACCGGAAGATGCTGCTCCGCAAAGAGCCAGTCTTCCTCCATGGCCTGGTAAATAGTTTCTACCGAAGCCCGCTCCCAATCGGTTTTGATACTGGCTCCGCTCGACTCGGTCATGTTCAGCGGTACATCTCCCCATAGGTACGTGAGGTGACGATACGCCCAAGCTCGGATGGTTCGTGCCTCCGCCAACACTTGGTTTTTCTCTGCCTCAGTCCAGTCAATATCGGGGTTATCAGCCCGATCAATAATGGTATTAGCGGCATTCACTGTGCGATACAACCAATTAAAAATCCGCTCTATGTACGCATTTTCGGGATTATTCTGGATAAACTCGTTAGTCACTCGCTCTGAAGGGCCCGGATTGAGCGCAAAAACGTTATCGGTACCATTCACCATCAAAGAAAAGCGAATATCGCCCGCCGAGGTCTCGTTTTGTCCCGTACTTCCCATACGCTCCTTGCGTACCTCGTGGTAGAGACCATTAAGAGCCGCCTCGAAGCCAGCGGTGTTGGTAAATAAATTCTCAGCGACAATAATATTGGGGGCGTCTTCTTCTAGAAAGTCTTCGGCGCAACCAGCAGTTAGCACTAAGAGTACGCTCAGTATCCCTCCGCTAACCCATCGTAAAATTAGGTGTTTTTTATTGTTCGTTGTCATGATACGTTTTGTTTAGAATGAGACGTTAATACCTACCAGAAAAGTCCGGCTCTGCGGGATTCCAAATTGACGATTAAACTCCGGATCGGTACCTGTCCAGTCAGTAATGGTGAATAGGTTGCGGACGGTGGTGTATACCCGCGCTGATTGCAAGCCAACTCGTTCCAGCGAGCTAGTTGGCAGATTGTACGATAGCGTTACATCTCGCATGCGGATGAAGCTAGCATCTTCCAAAAACAGCACTCCTCGCGGATTACTATCATCGCTATTTCTGGGGTAGGAATTGATCGGATTTGTAGGTGACCACCACTCTCGTTGCACTCCATTGCGGCGGGCATCTAACAGAAACACTTCCCGGTCGGAATCTAACAGGCGATTGGGTCGTTCTACGCCCTGCTCGGTGAAAAGAAAAAATGTTAAGGCAAAGTCACCATAACTGATGGTGCTTCCTAAGCCAGCAATAAAATCAGGTTGTAAATTTCCGAAGATCGCCCGGTCATCGTCGGCGGTAATTTCATCATCGCTGTTCTGATCTTTAATTTTTACATCGCCGGGTACCGCATCGAAGCCTTCGGCAACGTCAGATTCGCTTTCTTGCCATATTCCGTCAAACACAAATCCATAGTTCACGTCAATGGGCTGACCGATAAACCAGCGGTTTCCTACATCGTCTTGACCATCGCCGTATAAATCCACAATTTCGTTACGATTGAAGGAAAAGTTGAGGTCAGCAGTCCAGGTGAGCTTCTCTTGTCGGATGATATCGCCAGATACAAGTATCTCTAGCCCGTTGTTGCGGGTTTCCCCAATGTTTTGTACGATACTGGTGATACCGTGCACCGAAGAAATAGCTCGGCTGAGTAGCAGATCTTCCGTATTAGATACGTAGTACTCAAGGCTACCCCGAATCCGGTTATTAAGAAACCCGTAGTCCACCCCGATGTTAGCCGAAGTGGTGGTTTCCCACCCCAGTCCATTATCACCTAATGTAGAGGGAATGAATCCAGCGGCCAGTGATCCTCCGTTGTCGCCGCCCAAGTAGTTTTGGGTGGCTAGTCGCGCCAGGGTCTGAAACGGGTCAATGGCCTGATTACCTATTCTTCCCGCTGATAAGCGAAGTTTGAGGGCACTAACAGCCGTTGATCCCTCCAAAAAGTTTTCGTTACCTACGTTCCAGCCTAGGGCTACCGAGGGAAAAAATGCGTACTTCTGATCGCTACCGAAGCCCGAGAAACCGTCGCGACGAGCGGTCAGGGTGAGCAAGTAGCGTCCGTCGTAGTTATAATTAAGTCGTCCCATCTGCGATACCAGCGTGCTTCGGCGGTATATATTTGTTGGGGTGATTAGCGAAGCAATTTCTGCTTGATAGAAACCGAGTATATCGTTGGGAAACCCTTCAGCATCAGTATTAAATCGCTGAAAATCGCTAAGCTGCCCACTGTATAGTGCCGTTATGTCAAAATTATGTTTGTCAATAATCTTCTTATACGTGAGGATATTTTCTACCAGATAGTTTCGATCCCTAACCTGTCGGTTTGTGAGCGACCCTCGGCTCTCAAACCCATTCTTGGTATCTCTCCCCCGGTACACGTTATTGTCCCGATTTGAGTATTCGTAGCCCGCGTTAAGCTTGTAGGATAAGCCCTCAATAAAAGGGAAAGAGATATTCGCATATAGGTTAGAAAACACCGTATACTCTTCGTCTTCATTATCAAACAGGGTTCGGCCGAGGGGATTCCCGAAGAATTCATCTTCAGGCCAGGGATACACCGTAAGCCTACCATTTTCGTCGTACGGATTGGTGAGCGGATTAATGTAAAATGCACTGGCTAAATCTACTTCTACACCACTGCGATCAATGTAACCCAGGCGCGTATTCGTGCCAATGGCAAGCCAGTCCGTAATCTGCTGATCCAGGTTGAGCCGTAAATTATACCGCTTGAAGTCATCGCCTTGAGCAATCCCTCTCACTCCCAGGTACGTTCCCGAAACGTAGAATTTAGTATTTTCAGTCCCGGATGAGATAGACAGCGAATGCTCCTGCTGGACAGAGGTGCGGGTGGATAAATCGATCCAATCGGCGTAGGTGCCTGCTGCAAAATTATCGAGCTCGGTCTGACTCATCACCGAAGTGGGGTCGTCGGTAGCGTTGAGTCGCTCCAGCTTAAAATCATAGAACTCATCACCCGTCATTAGATCGGGTACGTTCACGGCATTCTGTACTCCAATATATCCGGAGTAGGAAACGACTGGCTTACCAACCTCACCCTGCTTAGTTGTGATAAGAATAACGCCATTCGCTCCCCGGGTTCCGTAGATGGCCGACGAGGATACATCTTTCAGCACTTCAATAGAAGCAATATCGTTTTGGTTAATTTGCGAAATATTACCACTGAAGGGTACGCCGTCTAGTACAATCAGGGGCTGGTTGTTAGCAGTGATGGAATTTTGTCCTCTGATTCTGATATTCACGTCACCGCCTTCGGCTCCACCGGAGTTATTGTTGATGTACACCCCAGATACTGCTCCTTGTAATGCTTGAGCAAAGTTGGTATTCGGTACATCTTCTAACCGATAGCTTTCTACTGAGGCTACTGAGCCAGTGATATCTTCTTTCTTCTGAGTGCCGTAGCCTACCACAACTATCTCACCCAATGATTGAATATCCGGAAACATAACTAAATCAATAGTGCTTCTTCCGTTAATTGTTATCTCCTCCTCTACATACCCCACGAACGAAAAAACCAGCGTTGTGGCATCATCAGGAGCAGATAGTTTGTACTGCCCATTAATATCCGTTACTGTACCTACTGTGGTACCCTTAACAAGTACTGTGGCTCCGGGAAGAGGCTTATCTTCTTCATCAGTGACCGTACCACTAATAGAAATGGCTACCGGAGAAGGTGGCACTTCAGGTTGAGGAACCACTACTTTACGTACATCGATATTTTCGTTGTGTTGCTTGAACTGTAATGAGGTTTTCCG
This sequence comes from Tunicatimonas pelagia, assembly GCF_030506325.1. NCBI lineage: Bacteria > Pseudomonadati > Bacteroidota > Cytophagia > Cytophagales > Catalimonadaceae > Tunicatimonas > Tunicatimonas pelagia. The sequence goes on from NZ_CP120683.1 coordinate 2,869,917, forward strand.
CGAGACAATGGCGAGTACATCGGCCACCGATAGCTTCCGACGAGGGATGTTGAAGACTGCTTTATTATCTACGTCGGCGGCATCATACGTAAACTTAAATGCCGATTGCTCCTCAATAGCTCGGAAAATCTCCTGCGTATTGGACTGCTGTATTTCTATTGTGATGAATACTTCTTTTATACTTTTTATTTGTGCCCGACTGCTTTCTGCCATAAGTCCGTTGAAAAAAATGGACTGGATGGCAAAAGCATACACGGAATATCTCGAAAGCATAATGATCGAGTCTAGTAACTTTCTTTTCATACTTTTGTAATGTTTAAATGAGTGATCGTTTAGACACGCTTCGGGCTAGCACATTCCCCAATGTTTATCAGTCCGAAGCATCTTTTGACAGCCTGGCATGCCGGGCTGTCTTTTGTTTTTATGAAGTATCAGGTTGCAGCATCATGGCTATAAATTAAAAGGTGATAGTAACTTGCTTTCCTTCTATACTAAAGGTGAAATTCTCGGCAAAAGCGAGTCGTTCCAGTACCCGCTCGGCACTTTGGTTAGCGAACTCACCATTTATACGCCACCGGCGAGATGGGCTCCCCACCACGGTAACATTGATTCCATACCATCGCTCCAAGATTGCTTTTACTTGAGATAAAGAACTATCTCGAAAGCGTAGTATGCCCTTCTTCCAGGCGATCACCTCCTCTGGATCAAATACTTGCACAATAGCTTCATGGCGATGATAAACAACTTGCTCTCCGGGCGAAAGCGTATGCTCTTGGTCAGCGTCTCTTCGTACAGACACTTTACCACTAACCAGCGATACAGCGAGTGTATGGTCATCATCGGGAAATGAGCGAACGTTGAATGAAGTGCCCAAAACTCTCACGCTTTTATCGTTAATCACGACATCAAAGGGCCGAGCTTCATCGTGTTTTACCTCAAAAAAAGCTTCTCCCCGCAAGTGAACCATGCGAACCTGGGCAGAAAACTGTTCCGGAAAATCAAGCCGACTATCAGCATTAAGCCAAACAATGGATCCATCGGGCAATTGGAATTTTATGCGTTGTCCTTTCGGGTTTTCTTTAGTCACAGTGCTCACTACGGGTAACTCTACTTTAGCAGTAGAAGGAGTGTTGAGATGAATAATTAATCCCGCCCCGATAGCAACACAAAGAATAGCAGCAACTCTCAGGTAAGAAGAAATAGCCTTTCTGGTACGCGTTTGAGTAGAAGGGGTTACCTTGAGCGAGGGGCTAGCTACCAGGATTTTTTCTAATAATGCATCTTTCTCTTCACTATTAATAGGTTGTTGATTGACAGACTTTAGCTTAATACCTAAAATAATCGTACGAGCAGTATGAAATGCCTTAGCTTGGTCGGGATGTTGCTTCAACCAGTTAGACCAGTATAAATCGCGCTGTGGGGTAGGAGACTTAACCCACTGTACAAAGCTGGCGTTGGCAAGAAGTTGATTAATTTGACGCTGATTCTTCATCAATAAGATGGTTCATACTCATAGAGAACCAAAAGAAGAAAAAGACATCAAAAAAAATAAAAAGTTAACACGGATCAGTATCAGCCAGCACAATGACGAACGACTTTGGCAAAAACAAGCTAACGGAGACATCAACGTAAACACACCGATACCCTCAGTTTTTTACAAAGACATAGCAGGTGACGATCAGCGAGAGAATTGATGTTTTGTAGCACTGAGCTATTTTGAATACGCCTTTCTTAGTCGATTGAGTGCTTGGTAAATAAGGTTTCTCGCAGATCGTATATATTTCATTCCCATTACCTGCTGAATTTCCTGATAACTCATATTTTCAAAATACAGATAATAGATTGCCTCCTTCTGATGGCGAGAGAGCTTTTGAATAGCTTTGTTTAAACGGGCAGCTTGCTCTTCTAGCTGCTCACTTTCGAGCATTGTTTTCTCTCGAGAAGGGGTAACGGAAAAATGAAGGTGGTGAAAATCGGCTAGGGAAGATTTCGATTTCTCCTGCCTCTTCTTCACCTTCAATAGCTTTCTTCTGAATGACTTAAGTAAATAGGGCCTGATATGCTGAATTGAGGTAAGGCGTTTTCTATGATCTCGTAGATCAATAAAAAAGTCTTGAATAGCATCTTTGATGATCTCATTATTTAAATTGAACTGCTGCCCTAACCGTACGAGCGAGTCAAAGTAAGCATCATAGATCTCGGTAAAAGCTACGTCACTGCCATTGATAAAATCGTTCCAAATTACCTCATCCGGGCGATCACTGCCGGGCGACTTCTCTTGTTGATGCAGCTTACGAAAAGGATACTCACTCATAGTATGAAGTATTTTGAGAATACCAGCAGTATAATTGCTAATTAAGCATTATCAAGTGAGAAAACTACAGTTTTTTTATTAAAAAATAAACCGTTTGCTCTTTCTTGGTATCGATAGTATACTATTCGCTAGTAGTGATAATAGCAGATTGACGTGACCCTATTAGAAGTCATTGGGTTGTAAGAACATCATTAATGATGTTTTTATAAGACTAAAAAAATACAATAGTGATGAAGCTATATTTCATCCGAAAGGTAGAAAATAGTTGTAATGACATTATATCTTATGGGCACTTTCCCGTTCCACGGTGGCCCGGATGAATGCTAACGAATTCCGGTCGGCATCCAGCGTGGAACGCCCCAACGGAGCCTCCCGCAAGAGATGCTGGGTACCGACCACCGGAATTCACAGAGCCTCATCCGGGGAAAGGAAGTCCTTACTTTTACCGTCTCAACAACTTCTGATTGATCAAGGCTTCCATGACGGACTCGCGGTAGTGGCGACTGATCGGGATGATTTGTTGACCGATGAAGATTTGATTTCCTTCTACCGAGGTGATTTTGTCTTTGGCTACCAAATATGATTTGTGAGTTTGAATAAACCGTTCGCTCGGTAAGCGTTCGGCGACACTTTTCAGCGTAACCAGTGTCATGTACTTATGCTGTTCAGTGTGAATCATCACGTAGTTTTGCATGGCTTCTACGTAGTGAATACCATCCACTGCGATCTTTTCGTATTTCTGATCTACTTTCACAAAGAAGTAGTCATTTTCCGCTTCAGTGGATGAAGAAGGGGAGGGGACGGTTACAGGAACTGGGTTATTAGCTCGTTGCTGGAGTTGCCATTGGGCTTTTGCTTTGTTGGCGGCTCGGTAGAAGCGATCAAAAGTAATGGGCTTAAGCAGATAATCCAGTACATCAAGTTGGTAGCCCTCTAACGCATACTGAGGATAGGCGGTAGTTAAAATGACAAGTGGCGGTTGTCGGATGGTTTTTAGAAAATCGATGCCGTTAATTTTGGGCATTTGCACATCCAGAAAGATCAAATCTACTGAATGCTGATCGAGCATTGTTCCAGCCTCTAGCGGCGACTCACATTCTCCTACCAAGTTGAGAAAATCTAGATCTTGAACATACCCGGCTAATCCTTCCCGAGCCAGCGGTTCGTCGTCTACTACCAGGCAATTAATTTTCATGAAGGTCAATGGTCAGTTCTACCGAGTAGGTCTTGTTTTGGCTATCAATTTGAAGAGCATGTTGCTGGGGGTAGAGTAAGTCTAATCGGCGTTTTACGTTAGTTAATCCAATACCGCCGTAGTATACCGCGTCGCGGGCTTTAGGCTCGGCTGGTTCCTGCGAGTTTTCTACGCTAAACCGAATCTGTTTCTCCTGCTGAGCTAGCGAAATCCGAATAAAGTTTTCTTGCTGCTTTCCTTTGGATACGTGTTTAAAGGCGTTCTCTACGAAGGGCATCAGAATAAACGGGGCAATCTGCGCGCCGTTTACATTTTCGCTCACATCGAGGGCGACCGATACATTTTTATTCACCCGCAGCTTTTCTAGTGACACAAAATTAGCTAGGTAATGCACTTCTTTTTTCAGTGGAATTTGCGGCTCGTTGCATTCATAAAGCTGGTAGCGAAGCAAATCAGAAAACTTAGACAGTGTATCGGTAGCCCGCTTAGAATCTTTCTCGATCAGGAAATGAATAGAGTTGATGGTATTAAACAGGAAATGGGGGTTGAACTGCGAACGGAGAAATTTCAATTCAGTCTCCAGCTTTTCCTTTTCCAATTCCTGCGTTCGCTTTTGGTCTTTCAGATAGTCCTTGGCCAACTTGATAATCATCACCGCCACCACCCCGGTAAACGCATTACTGGCCATAATTCCCAAAAATTGCGGATACGTTCCTTTAAACCAATCTCCGGCTACATCCCAACCACCGGTGTCTAGGTAGTACATTCCCTGAAAGTTCAGTGTGGTCAATGAAGTTGATAAGAGCACACACGCCAAAAACCCTAACGCATACCAACCATAACGCTGCTTCCTGAGCAAAGTCGGAATGAAATAATATATATTAAGATACGCCCCCGACCCGTAAGCGATGGATTGAATAATTATGCTAAAGAATGTTTCCCAGGAAAGCAGAGGCGCACTGCTGAATAATATTGACCAGAATAATACGTACACCACCCAAAACAGTATGTGGTACAGCTTGTACCGAACAATTAGTTGGTACGCTTTAGATTCTTTCCAGCGAGATAATGAGTCACTCATACGTGCAAAATTGCTATAAGTAAGGTAGCGAAACAACTTCGGTTGACCAAATGCACCCCACAGTTGATAAGGCGCACAAAGCAGAGGACAACCAGCGGATGCTGCGAGAAACTGTCTTTTTAAGCCCTCTCTTCCCATTTTCCGCTCTCCCTTTTCCCTTCTTCCGTCTGTTGTCAACGCCCAGCTGCATCTGGTCAACTAAGTTTCTGCGTCATCTGATAAGCCACGTTCTTTGAAGCATTCATTCACCAAAAAACTTTTAATTATGAATGCTTTACAATCAATTTCCCGATTCTTCTTTATAGTTCTTGGATGCGCAATTACCCTGCCTACGGTAGCACAAGTAAGCTCAGAAGTGCAGCAACTCTTTTACCGAGGTTACCTTACTACCGAAAAAGCTCCCTGGGAACAGGCAATAGAAAAAATCAATCAGGATACCTCCCTGGATGAAATAGAAAAGCTACACGCTACTACGGAAGCACAGACTGGGCTATTAATCTACGCGATGGCTCACCAGGATGAAGCAACGTACGATGCCATTGCCGACGACCTGGAAGGAAGTTTAAAAACCATTCTCAAAGAAGATGCTGAAGACGCAACGGCATTAGCCAAGATGGCACAACTTTACGGAGCTACGATGGCTTTTCAAAGCTGGCGAGCCATGTATCTTGGTCCCAAAAGTCAAAAGCTGGTAGATCAAGCTCTGGAGGCCGAACCAGAAAACGCCGACGCTTGGGTGCAACGCGCTAACTCCCGCTTATTCACTCCCACCATGTTCGGAGGTGATATAGATGAGGCAGTAGAGTGCTTTGAGAAGGCGGTTCAGTACTACGAAGCTCAACCGGACTATGCTAAAAACTGGCGTTACTTAAATTCTTTAGCTTGGCTCGGACAAGCCTACCAAAAATCCGATCAGCCTTCTAAAGCTATTGCCACCTACCAAAAAGCGCTGGAAGTAGAACCTAGCTTCGGCTGGGTGAAGTACAAACTTATGCCTCAAGTCATCGCTCAATCTTCCAACAAGTAATAAACGAATTACCCTGCTTCGTCCCCCTTTTCTAAAGGGGGGGGTAGGGGGATTTAGACAAACTCCCCTTTTTCAACACATACTCATTCTTACCCTCTGTTCTATGAGAACCTATTTACTCTCCATCTTTCTTTTCCTCTTTTCCACCTTTTCCTTCGCCCAAAGCCCAATCACTATTCAGGGGCAGGTAGTGGATGCAACTACGCAGGAGTTGCTGATTGGAACAAATGTATATCCACTATCAGACTGGCAACGGGGCACTAGCACCGATGATGAAGGGCAGTTCACGCTGGAAGCCGCCACTGATGATACGCTCATGGTTACATTTATTGGCTACGAACCTCAGTTGGTTGCGGCAACCGAAGGAGAGCTTTTAGTAAAGCTAAAGGCTAACGTGCAGAACATGGAAACCGTAACTGTAGAAGCCTCTAGCTTGGTGGCCGAAGAGTTCAGCATCAAGAAAATTGAACAGTTAGAAATTTATATGAACCCCAATGCCAAGGCTGACCCGCTGTTGGCGGTAAATTCTCTTCCGGCAGCTACTACATTGGATGAATCAGCGAACGTCAGCTTGCGTGGAAGCAGCCCGGCACAAACGGGTATTTTTCTGAACGATGTACCGATTTACGACGCGGTACGATTTGCTCAACTCAATGGTATCGGTACGTTTAGTATTTTTAATACGGCGTTGATTAAACAGCTACAGGTATTTCCCAGTAATCCGCCGCTGGAATTCGGCAACACCTCCGCCGGACTCATCTCTTTGCAAACTACTGACCAGATTCCCGAACAGGCGAGTGTAGATGCAGTTATCTCTCCGGCCAACGTAGGAATTTACGCTAGTTTGCCGACTAGTTCAACTTCGGCAGTTTCGTTATTCAGCAATTATCAACCGTCGGGTATTCTCCAGGCCATGAACTCCCGCGCTTTACAAGACCTCAAGTATTTCCATACGCTAGACTTCGGGGCACATTACTTTCACCAACTAAATGAGAAAACCAGTTTGAAGGTGTTCAACTACGCGGTGAACGAAGGTTATCGCTTTGCCAGTCGGCACCCTTCCGGCGATGATACTTTTCGGATGCAGAAGTGGCGAAATTTTACCACTGCCAATCTCCGGACTCAATACGAACATTCACTGTTGACTTTTAACGGTGGCTTTAGCATTAGTGATATGAATCTTTCAGTAGGCAACTTGGATATTGATACCCAAAACCAAGATATGTATTTGTCAGCTAACTACACCCGCTTCTGGGATGCTTGGACGCTGAAAACTGGCTTTACCTACGATGATCGTCAAGCTGATTTTGCCGGAAAAACACCAGTATTTGATTACGCCCGGGCAACCCATCATCCGGCTGATTCATTTGCAGCCCAGATGCAGGTGCGCGTGCCTGAAGGGTACGTCTACAGCAAGTATCAACCTAGCCAGCGCTGGACACTGGGGCTGGGACTTCGGAAAAATGTACCGATAAACGATCAGCCCGATTATTTGAGCTATCAATTCAACACCCACTATCAACTAGCGAAGCAACAAACCGTAACTTTCTCCGCCGGGCGGTACCACCAGCAGGTAATTCCGCAATCGGAGTCAGCGGCTAGCTTTTACTGTAGCGATCAGCTTTCGCTTGATTATCAGTACCAAAGAAAAGGGAAAACACTGTCGCTGGCAGTTTTTTACAAGGATACCCAAGCGGACAGAGTAATGGAGCAGACCTACGGAGCTGAAGCGGCTGCCGATATTCGCTGGTCACCTAAGCTGAGAACGCAACTTTCGTATACCTACCTGAATGCCAGCGTGCAGGAAGAGGAAGTCTCAATTTCATCGCCCTACGACCTGAACTACTTTGTACGAGGGAGTTTTACTTATCAAATAAGTCCGCAGTGGTCGTTAAGCAGCATCTTTATTCATCGGCAAGGCACTTTCTACCAATCCGTAGTAGATCGCGTATATAATTCTGAGCTAGAAGTGTACGCACCCACGTATGCCTCAGCCGATCAGGCTCTACGATTACCTGACTATAATGTAATCGATCTAAGCATCAGCCGAGTTTGGCCACTATCGGAAAAATTATCAGCGGTGGCTTTTGGCAACATTAATAATGTACTGAACCATCGTAATGTACGAGGTATTGATTACAATCAGGATTATTCTCAGCCTTTTAACAAATTGTTTGCCCAACGTACTTTTTACGCTGGGGTGATACTTCAGTGGCAGTAGGTCTTAGTGTTATGGTGTTAGCGTGTTATTGTGTTAAGGTATTCAAGTATTCAGGCCGTTGTGGAACGGTGTTCAGGAATAGGTGAGATTGAGTGCCCAAACACCATTCCAAGTAACGTGAACATACAAACACCTGGGTGCATTTCATAATGTCGTATGAAGATAGTACCTTAAAAAGTAAAGAGCTATGACGAAAGAAGAATACCTAGACTTAGCAGCTTCCCGGTGGGACGCTCTTGAGTCGTTGCAAGACGAGAGGACTTTTTATGATTACGAAAAGAAATTTGATACCCTCTGGGTTGAGTTAGGCCGCCAAGTGCTAGAAAAAACCGTAGGGGTCTCTTCTACTGACCGACGGATTAAAAAAAAGTCCAAAGTCGCTACGGAATGATAGCAGTGAGTAAAGCCCATCGGTTCAGTCAGTACCTTTCAGGGAAAGTTACCCCCTACCTGACCGAACTGTTGGTATATGTAGGGCAAGATCATTGTTATGCGTCAGGTGCTCGGCTCATAGAGAAACTACTTCATGTGCCCAGTAATGCGACCCAGATCTATCGCCTGGTTCATCATTATGGGCAATCGGCCGCCACTTTATTAGCGGAAGAGACACCTGCGAAAGCAGTAAGCTCCTCAGAAGTGGTCTATGTAGAGATTGACGGCGGGATGTTATTAACCCGGGAACAAAGTTGGCAGGAAGCCAAGATTGGTCGGGTGTTTTGCGAATCGGATTGCTATAAGGAGCAGCCCGAACGGGGCTGGATCAAGCATTCTGAGTATGTGGCTCACCTGGGGCACCATCGGGCGTTTGAAGCCAAGATGGCCGTATTGACCGATAAGTATGAGGCGTTAGCTGAGCGTATGGTCGTGGTGAGTGATGGGGCACCCTGGATCAAAAATTGGGTGGATGCTGCCTATCCGCGAGCGACCCAAATCTTAGATTTTTATCATGTCAAAGAGCACTTAGCTCAGTTTGCACACCTCTATTTCAGTAACGCTCAGCAAAGCAAAGCTTGGCTGGCGCAAGTGAGTGAACAACTACTACAGCAGGGGGGAAGGCAAGTAGTGGCTACCATTGGGGCTTTAAAGACCACCACCCAAGCAGTAGGAAAGGCCAAAGCCAAACTGCTACGTTATTGTCAAAACAACACGTACCGGATGGACTATCCCTACTATGTTAGCCGAGGCTGGATGATCGGATCAGGAGCCATAGAAGCAGCCCAACGTACGGTAGCCCAGCAACGCTTAAAGTTATCAGGCCAACGGTGGGGCCGGAAGGGAGCACAGCGGGTACTTGATTTGAGGGCACTCAATATGAGCGACCGATGGCATCAACTGCAAGATGTTATACGAAACGCTGCGTAACGTCATTTTGAAATGCACCCAAACACCTCAACACACGAATACTTCGTTGTGAAACTTGTATCTTAGTTAGTCAGTTAAATAAGTATACTGTCTACACTATGTTGAAATTTATTATTATCGCGGTTCTTTTTATATATGTCGTTTATAAAGCCAGCGATTTCGTTCTTCGTATGATTGATAGCGTTACTGGCGGGGGACGGCGAGTGAATAATACTAATGGGCGAGGACGTAGTTTTGGTCCTGAGCACCGTCGCCAACAACAAAGCCGCTACCGCCAATCGAAGAATGGTAATGTTAATATTGATTACGTTCCTAAAGAGCAAACTAAGAAGAGAAGTGCTTCTGAGGGTTTTAAAGGTGGTGACTACGTTGATTATGAGGATGTGAAATGACAAACTCACCCCTTCATCCATGCTGGATTTAGCTCTTTTATTTTAGCAAAGATCGGGCAAGAAGGCTCATGGGCACCGGGCAAATAGCCCGTACTCATCAGAAATTCATTTACAATCTCACCTCCCACGAATTTGAAGTGCTTTTTAAATAGCTTTACCCACTCTTCTTTGGTCTTCGGGTGGTGCTGATCGAGCCAATTTTTGAATGACCCGTATTCCTGTTGAAGCAATAAAATCTGCTGGGCATTGTAAATAGTCGCATCTACTTTAAGTCGGTTGCGGATAATTCCCGCATCATTTAACAACCGGCCCCGGTCATTTTCGCCATAGCTAGCTACTTGTTCTATACTGAAACCGGAATAGGCTGTCCGAAAATTATCCTTCTTTTTCAGAATGGTTATCCACGATAACCCTGCTTGATTAATCTCTAAAATCAAACGGCCAAATAGTTCATCATCGTCAGTAAGTGGAAAACCGTATTCATAATCATGATAGTACACGTTTGGATTGTCAGCATCCATCTGCTGAACCGCTTGGCAATAGGTCATATTTTTAGTGTTCAAGTGTTATTGTGTTCAAAGTTACTGCGCTCTAAATGGAGAAACTCAAAGCATTACAACACCTTTCGTTCAATTTTAGCACGCTTGGATTTTTTAGCAAGATTTTGCTTGTACCATACGTTAGCCACTACACCCAGTATAGCCAATCCCATACCCGCGTAGGCTAGTACGCTGTAGGTCTCATCAAAGAAAATATAGCCAAAAATCAGGGCATACACGATGCTTAAGTAGCGAATAATGCTCACTTTAGACAATTCTTCTAACTGAATGGATTTGGTCATAAAAAACTGGGCAAACTGCGTGAGTAAGCCAATAGCAATCAGAATTGCCCAATCCCAACCTTGGGGTGGTACCCAATTGAAAAACGAATAAGCCCCGCTGAGTGGAGTAGTAATCAGTGGAAAGTAAAAGATAATTACCAGCGGATGCTCTTTAGTATTGATTTTTCGGATAAAACTCTGGGCTAAACCAGAAAAGAACGTGGCAACGATCCCAATCACCAGATACAGCCACTGCACGCGAGGGTCAAAGCCTTGAACCATAATGACTCCAACAAAGGCTAATGAGAAGAATAGCCACTGAATAGGTCGCACTTTTTCTCTAACAATAAAAATTCCTAAAATAGTAGTGAATATGGGTGCTAGAAAACCAATAGTAACGGCACTCGCTAGCGGGATTTCTTGTAACGTTTCGTAGAATAAAATCAATGCAACAGCTCCGAATAGCCCTCTTAAAAGCAAATGCTTGCGATGAATACCCCAAACCGATACACCTTGCCTTTTTAGCAACCAGAAACTAAGTAAGAAGGAAATGGCTGACCGGAAAAACACGACCTGAGTGGAAGGAATGTGAGCGACTAGTTTCACCATCAGCCCCATACAGGAGAAGAAAAATACCGACACTACCATATACCAAACACCTCGAGAAAAAGCCACGCTATACGTCTATTCAATAATCCTTACCGCTGTACCAATGCTTTTTAATCACTTCCATCAGGTCAGATCGAATGGCACAGCCTGCTACCAGCTCACCGCCGAAAATGTAATTATCGGTTCCGGTAAATGTGGTGACTGAGCCACCTGCTTGCTGTACGATCAGCGTTCCGGCCGCTACATCCCAGGGTTTGAGGTTATACTCAAAGAAACCTTCAAACCGTCCGCAGGCAACGTAGGCTAGATCAAGCGCGGCACTGCCCATTCGGCGCAAGCCGTGGGTTTGCTGCATCAAATCCTGCACCACATCAATATACGCGGGCATCTCCCGAAACTTAGAATACGGAAACCCTGTCGCTAGTAGTGATTCCTCCAGCGTTTCCACCGGAGAAACTTGTATTTCCTGCTTGTTAAGACACGCTTTTCCATTTTTGGTAGCATAGAACATCTCGTCACGATTGGGTTCGTAAATTACTCCCAAAATCACTTCATCGCCTTCCATCAAGCCAATGCTAATAGAGTAGAAAGGGAGATTATGCACGTAATTAGTAGTACCGTCTACCGGATCAATCACCCAGTTGTAGCGATCGGCTTTTCCTACATCCGCTGTGCCTTCTTCGGTAATAAACCCCGCTTCGGGGAGAATTTTGGATAGCTGAGCCACCAGTCGTTTTTCAGCTTCTTTATCTACGTAAGACACCAGATCATTCTTTCCTTTGTACTCAATTTCTGAGAGGGAGAATTTCTGGTTCTCTTCCCAGATAAACCGTCCGACCTCCTTTACAGTCGTCAACGTTTGCGACAATACTTGTTGAATATCCATTACGTTAATAATTTTAAGATTACATGTTGAAAATTATAAATTACTGATAACCATGTGTTTACATGTTATTTTTTTAACCTGTAATTTTCTATTTTCACTTATCAACTTTTACCTGTCCCCCATCAATTATCAACTTAGTATTTATACGTTTTTCGTTTTACAAAAGCAGCCAAAAATACCAAGGGCGATAGCCAGGCAGCAGTGCGAGCTAGGTAGTCGCCGTGGCGAGCGTAGAAAGTAATCTCATCGTTCGCGTAGATTGTTTCCCGAATAACAGCAGGTTCCCAATATTCGGTAGGCTGCAAAATATCGCCTCGTTGGTTAATAAACGCCGAAATACCCGTATTGGCTGATCGGGCTACACTCCGGCGCGATTCAATAGCCCGCAGTGAGGCGTACTGTAAATGTTGCTTGTAGCCAGGACTGTTACCCCACCAAGCATCATTCGTAATGATAAAAATTAATTCGGCTCCGTTGCGGACAAACTCCGCCATAAAATCGCCGTAGATAGATTCGTAGCAAATGGCTGGGGCAACTCCCACGGAATCGGTATCGTACAGCACGGTGCGCTCGGCTTGTCGGCCGAAACCTCCGGCAGTGCCACCCAAGTCAAAAATTGTTTCAGAAATTACGCGGAACACCTGCGGATACGGCAGAATTTCTACACCCGGCACTAGCTTCGATTTGTGGTAGTAAACCTCAGCATCATTTTCGTCTACGAATAGTGCGGTATTGAACATATCATAGTAACCTATTTTTTCCCCGTATCGGGCTGTAGCTGGAGCCACAGTATCTTTATCGTAGATAATGTAAGAAGTCATTCCGGTAATCAGCGCCAAGTCGGGGTAGCGTTCGTTGAAATCTAGAATCTTCTGAAAAATCTCGCTAGAGATAAACTCCGGCTCGTAATACGCCCCATCGAAAGCTGACTCGGGCCAGAGAAGAAACTGCGTTTCAGGAGTAAGTACTTCTTCGGACTGAGTGATAAATCGGGCTACCTGCTCTTCGTAAGGAATAAAATTTTCGCTACCGACGAATTTCTCAGTGTAAGGGTCAATATTCGGCTGCAAAGCGACTACTTCTACAGGTTTTCCTGTTTCATCATAATTAAAATAAACAATGTAGGAGTACATCACTGGCAAGGAAAGCCAAACTGCTGTGAATAATAATGATCGCCACTGAATCTTCGTCAGCAAACTTCCGGTAGATGTGAAAAATACTTGGTATACCGCAATATTGCCTAGCCAAACCCAGAGCGTACCACCAAATACTCCGGTGTACTCGTACCATTGCACCCAGGCGGGCTGCGCAGCAAAACCATTACCTAGTGTGAGCCAAGGCCACGATAAATCCCAGTTCAGATGGATGTACTCAAATGTCATCCAGTAAACAACTAGTGAAAACAGTCCCCAAGCCGTTCCGGTAACCCGCTTTGTGAAGCGGTACAGCAACCACGGAAGCGTCATTAGTAGCGTATTGGCCAACAGCATAAAAATAGCTCCGGCCAGCGTGGCATTGTAGACCCACCAAGTGGTTAAGATATTCCAAAGGAACAGCGTAAGGTACGCGTAGCCGAAAAATACCCGACCCGGACGACGGTAGTTTTTGCTAGTACAGTAGTTCTCAATCGCTAGTAGCGGGGCAATGGCAAAGAAAAGAAGAAATGGAACTTTAAGGGGAGGCCAGCCCAGCCAGAAGAGTAAGCCACTAGCGGCTGAGAGCAAAAGTAGGTAGTAGGGTTTTTGTGGCAAGAGCGGATTAGGATTTACCTTCAACAACAATGACAATTTCTCCTTTAACGGTAGAGTCAGCGAAGTAGTTGATTAATTCGGATAAAGTTCCTCGTTGGGTTTCTTCGTGCAGCTTGGTCAGCTCCCGAGAGACCGATGCCAGTCGGGTCTCGCCCAAATGTTCGGCTAATTGCTGTAAAGCTTTTACTAGCCGGTGGGGCGATTCGTAAAGTACCATAGTGCGCGATTCTTCGGCTAGTTGCTTCAGGCGGGTTTGTCTACCTTTTTTATGCGGTAAAAACCCCTCAAACACGAAGCGGTCGGCGGGTAATCCTGAGTTGACTAGAGCTGGAATTAATGCGGTTGAACCGGGCAGGCATTCCACTTCAATGCCTTCTTTTAAGCACGCTCGCACTAGCAAAAAACCAGGATCTGAGATAGCCGGAGTTCCCGCATCGCTGATAAGTGCCATGCGTTCGTTCTCCAATCGCTTCACCAAACCTTCTACCGTTCGGTGCTCGTTAAAAGCATGGTAACTATGCATAGGAGTACGAATATCAAAATGCTTTAGTAGCTTTCCCGAAGTACGAGTATCTTCGGCTAAGATAGTGTCTACTTCTTTCAGGATACGTAAGGCTCGCAAGGTAATATCTTCCAGGTTCCCAATGGGAGTAGGCACTAAAAACAAGGCGGCAGTTTCTTGCATGATAACGAGGCAGTCGAGACTTACAAGGTTTTAGAATTCGTGACCTAATTCTGATTTGAAGTTGCTAAACTTCGCAAATTTCAACCAGCTAGTTTATCAATCTCTTCGGCCAATTTGTGGTCTCTATCCGTCACCACATTTCCGGCATCGTGGGTATTCAGCTCAAAACTAACCTGGTTATAAACGTTGGTCATGAACGGATGATGGTCCATTTTTTCCGCTACAATCGCTACCCGGCTCATAAACCCAAAGGCTTCTACAAAATCTTTAAACTCGAAAGACTTTTTCAGCTTGTTATCTTCTTCTTTCCACATAGGTCAATAGTTTTTTTGTGTTCAAGTTTAACTGACCGAAAGAGACAAAGTTTAGCAACTGCTTCAGTTATCAAAAAGGAAAGTAGCCATCACAGGGAAGTGATCACTGAGTGACCAATTTCGTTGATCTGGATTAGGAACAAAAACCTCCTGGTTTAGCGTGATTGATGAGCCTTTTAGCGTTTTTGCCAAATTTTTGCTCAATAGTAGGTAATCAATTCGGCGGTAGGGCACCAAAACATCTTCGCCTAGCTCATCCATTTTGGTAAAGCCACTTCCGTGCTTTAACGAATCGTAGGAATCTACCAAACCCAATTCCATCCAGCGATTGTATTCTACATCAAATGGGCGATGATTCAGGTCACCCGCCACAATTACGAGTTTTTGCTGAGCCAAATCCTTTTTTAGGTAAGGGGTTAGCGCATCAATCTGCTTACGCCGAGTTTTGTAACGTTGCCGAGGTGCTAACTTGAAGCCGTAAACAATCAGGCTTTGATCCTGAAAGTGGAGAACAATTCGCCCCCAGTGGTTGAACAAGTTGTCTACATCAGAAATATTGCCTTCAATGCAATAATTGGTACTATCAACCGAAACTCGCTCATTTACTATCAGCAGACCCACCCGCTTTGCTTCTTTGTAATCAGCACACTTAATTGGGTAAAATCGATACGAGCTACCCATCGCTGATGCTAATGTGTCGTATAAATCGGGATGACCACCGGGTTCTTGAATAACTAAAATATCGGGCTGATACTTACTGACCTCCTGGCCAATTGCGCGAAACCGCTCAGATGTAGTTCTACCATCCGCTTGTCCGTAGCCTCGCCCACTTCTCAAATTGTAGGTGACAATCCGCAATTCAGCAGTAGATTGACTAGTGCCTAATGTGGGAATAAGTAGTACACTGAGAATTACGACGAGTCGCCAACAGATAAGCCGTTCATTCATTAGCTACAGTGCCAGCACTCCCTCAATCTGATGAGCTTCCTTATATTTTTCTATCACATCTTCGCTGGAGCGCATCATTATCTTAGCGGTCACACTGGTGTAACTTCCTTTACTCGATTGCTTGGTGGTCAAATTATTTTTAGGAAACAGCGCAAATACTTTGTCTTCCTTTCCGGTAGGTACAATAAATTTAAACATGTACAGCGAAGGCCAGTCGTGTTGCTGGTCGAGCTTCTGCTTAAAGGCTTCTATATCTAGTTTGGGTAACATAGATCAGGATTAATCGGTGAAACTTACGAGGGGGGCAGCCAGGTATCTGACCTAGCTGCTCCATCCCGATGTTGTTAACAAACGATGTAAGCCATTAAGAGGTTTCTACCAGAAGAAGCACTGCTAGTAACTAATGTTACTAACCGACGAAGCATCGGCAACAGAAAGCTCACTGTAAAACTTATGAGCCACAAAGTCAAGATACGTCAGTGTCATTTCCAGATCCTCAGAAGAGGTATGGGGGTTGATGGTACACATCCTCAACACAGTATGATTACGGATGGTCGTGGAGGAGAGAACCACACCTTGCTCATCCATTATATGGTCAGCCAACTGAAGATTGATCTTATTCTGCAAGTCAAAGGAAATTGAATCAGGTGCAAACCGAAACGTGACAATTCCTAGCTGAGGGGCAGTCATAATCTTCCAGTGAGGCAACCCTTCTAAAATAGAAGCTGCCTGATCGGTTAACGCCATCGTGTACTGGATAGCTTGGCGAAAAGTATCCAGACCATAGTGTTTAATTGACATCCACAGAGGAAGTGCCCGAAAACGCCGGGATAGCTGAATTCCTTTGTCAGCAAAATTTTGGTACCCTTCCGTCTCTTTCAAATAAGCCCCTGATGTTTGAAACGCTCTCTGTAAATATTCGGTATTCTTCACTAGAATGCCGCCAATATCGTAGGGCTGATAGAGCCACTTATGGGGATCAATGGTAAGAGAGTCGGCTTGGTGCATACCTTGCAAAGCCTGACGCCCCCTTGGTGCCAGCCAGGCGGCTCCGCCGTAAGCAGCATCTACGTGCATCCAGCATTCCTCCTGATCGCAAATTTTTCGTATGTCTACCAGCGGGTCTACTGCACCAGTATTGGTCGTTCCCGCATTAGCAATAACACAGAACGGACGCTTTCCCATTTGTCTATCAAGTGCTATTTGAGCCTGTAAATGCGTAATACTAAGTTGGTGCGAATCATTTGTGGGTAAAATACTCAATTGCTTGAGAGAGAAGCCCAAAATTTTGAGTGCCTTAAAGTTGGATTTATGAGTTTGATCGCTACAATAAATTACTGCTTTAGTGCAATCTTCCTCCAGCAATGCTTCTCGAGCGGTGGCCAAGCCAATAAGGTTAGCCACTGACCCTCCCGAAGTAAGAACTCCGCCCGCCAACGGCCCCATGTCCATCTCACGAGTAAGCCATTGAATTACGATTCTCTCAATTTGGTTGGCCGCTGCGCCAGCCCGCTCCATGCCCGAAAATACGTTGTACCCACTCGCTAGCGTGTCGGCCATCACACTAATAAAATTGTGGGGGCCAGGTACCCACGCGAAGAACCGCGGATGGTTCGGGTACATATTATTCGGAAATATATCTTTTTGGGCTTTGGCAAATATTCTATCAAAAGGCATTCCCTTCTCCGGGATAGCTTCATCGAATAGTGCGGTAATCTCACCGGCGTTTTTATGTCCGCCGGCAGGTTTTTCACTTAAGGTCTGATAGTGGTCAATAAGTGTATCTATCACTTTATAGCCAATTCGACGCATTTCATCTTCAGGTAGCTGAAAAAATGTATTTTTCATTTTATGGTAATCTTTCAAATAGGTTTATGGTAGACTTTACAACTTGATACGCTATCAATATTCTTGAAGATAGCCTGACCTTCGTACTGGAAGGTTTTGTAGACAATTTCATCCGCATAGATGTAGTTTAGAGAGTTTTCCATCATATGTTGAGAAATAGAGCCTGTTGCTTCACAAACAGTAGCTTTATACCCTTTTCTCCTACCCATATCTTCGGCAAATTGGATAAGACGTTGTGCCAATCGCTGTCGGACGTACTGCGGATATATTCCGCACATAGACATGTGCAAATGTGAACCAGGAGTTACTTCGTGCTCCTGATTAAAACGTTTACCCAGTACCTCCAACAACGCTGCGATGGGTTCAAATTTCTCAGAAGCCTGCTCTAATCCGGCGGGCGGGGGTGAAGTATAATCTTCACATATTAGGGCACCTACTACCTCATCTTCATCTGTCACAACTACTACGGATAGCTGATCGGAAGCTGCCTTTTGGGTGACTATCTGAGAGAAGTAAATAAATTCTTCTTCACTAATTGCTAGTGCTTCCGACATAGGTTCGCTTTTGCTAAAAGTTGAAGCGATACATTGCGCCGCTGTGGCCACGTGCTTAGGTTCTAATGGCTTAAGGGTAAGTTGGATAGTATCTTGAGCTATACTCATGCTTATTACCTATTTTACTTTTCAAACCAAGCATAGGCCTCAGCTGAACTCGTGAATTTCTCTACCTCCAGAAGCGAAACAAATTTTTGCCCCAATGCCACTGAGTTACTAAATTCTCCGAAAGCGCTCTCAGGCACAACTATTGCTATTTTCTCTACGCCATTTCCTTTAAGCATTTCGCTCCACTGTTCATCTACCCACTTAGCAGTTTTGATTGACCCTCCCTTGAATTGAGAGATATCAGCTATCAAATTCACAATCTGGTGTTTCTTAATTAGATTTAGAATGCGTAAGAAGCCTTCTCTTGTTTCCTCATCAAGGATGTGACCTTTCCATTGGTACATCAATACATTTTTGTCTGGATTAATCTCGACATACAGCTTGGACTCATCAATTGCCACTACTGTCTCTTTTTCTGTGTTCATGGTATTCATATGAAATATATTTAGGATAGTAAATAATACAACTGTACCTACTCTTATTTGTTTATAACACTTATAATAGCAGTAAACTAAAAGTTATAAAAAAACAAGAAATAGCTGTATCGTAAAATTAGAATAGTAAACTCTGGAAAACCTTTTTAAAAAAGAGAGAATGGTACAATAAACGAGACTTCGTTTTTTTGCAAAAAGAGTAGTTGTATTATTCACTGTAAATGCAAGAGGTAGCCAAAACCGAACACATAGAGCAGATGCGCGCAGGGGTATACTCATTGTACTGTATTGTGAGGCAGGAATATATTCTCTAGAAATAGTAATAAGTATGAAGTGTACCTTACTGCTAGATCTTCATGCGAAGCACCTCTTCTAAACTTGCCTTTACGATCTCTCCCATTGATCGGCAGCGAGAAAAGTTGGCAGAATGATAAAAATCGGTTAAATCTCGTTTTAGCTGAGCAACATTTTCGGCGGGAGCCAACGTATCATGCGTCATAGCATTCATCAGATGCTGAACTTGGTGACGCGATGAACGTACTCGGGTGGCCATGAGCGCATGTTCTTCGATCTGGTACTGGCGCACCGACTCAGAGGTCATCAATTTTAATCCTACCTGAATAATCGGATTATTCTGTTTGAAGTACTGCGGCATGTAGATAGTTTTATGACCCTCGTACGATTGCTGGTCAAAATCAATAGCCCGAATCCGGTAATGCAGCTCATCAAAATCAGGGGTAACATCTATCACATAATTAGTGGCGTGCATATCGCCGAGTAGACGCACAAAGCAGCGTTCGTTAAACTTTACAAACTCTTTGGCTAACCGAGTAAGGTTATGAGTACCATTGTGCAACTGATCCTCAAAAAAACGATCGCCCGGAATGCCGGCAATATGCTCCTCTATAAGTGTTTGATCCGCCACCAAGTAGCTAATCCTGTTAGGAGAGAGCATATGCTCCAACTCCAGACCATAGACTCGGGAGGCATCGGCATGCTTAATATAGAAATAATCGAAGTTATCATTGATACGGTTTACAATGCGTATTCGGAACGGGCGGGTATTGCCGTAGATGCATAAATCAACTCGGTCTACGTACAAGTGCTCCATCACCGATACGTCACCATCCGCTTTCAGAATAGAGTAGATCATCTTCAGCGCGTAGTAGATGCGATCCATGTCTTGCTGAGGGTACAACACTGTTACCCACAACGTGTCTTTATTAAATTTATCATAGAGTGGAATAGTATTGTTATACCGCCGTAGGTCTTGGTACGTGATGGGTACCGTAGTTAAACGAGCCTGATCTTGTAAGTAGCTGCGAAGAACCTCACCAATGGCATAGGTTTTTTTCTTACGAGAGATTCTCGGCATAAGTATTCAAGTGAAAATGACGATTACAAGAAATAGTCCGCAAAAAAAGTGATTGAAAATGGCAAAATACGGTACCCGAACCTTACAAATTGAAGAATTACAATATTTACAATTATTCAGTCTTTTTTTAAAAAAATGTTGAACGGAAGTATACCCTTAAGCTCATCTTTTTATACAGTTAATAAATGATTAGATAATTCTTTATAAAATATTCATTTCATTATGTTTTTTATATTGAATTGATATTTTTGTTGAAAATTATTCAACAATCTATTCAATACCTGCGTATATTTGCAGTGAACGGTTAACCAAAAGTTCAAATTTGTAAGTTAGTCAAAGACCATAAGTTAGACCATTAAAAGCAAAAACAAGAATGAAAACTATTCAAGGAACGCTAATGATTGCTGCCGTATTTCTATTATTTGTAGGAAACGTGGTAGCTGCTAGTGGCACTGATACTAAAATTAGTGTTAGATCGCTAGAAAACGAAAGTAAGAAGGCTTTAATCCGGGTAGCCAGTGTCGGTTCATCTGAACAAGCCACTTTACGTATTAAAGATGAAAACGGCCGAACGCTGTACCGCGAAACACTCAATGGTGAAGATGCCTACATGAAAAAGTACGATTTCTCTCGCTTGCCGAGCGGTGAGTACGTAGTGGAAGTTCGTACGGCCAATGGTACTACTAAGGAAGCTTTTTCACTTAATGAAGGAGCAGCCCAGGCTGTGTACTTTAAGCCGGCTATAAAGGTAGAACCACAGAAAGTAAGTGTAGTTTTTAAGAACCAGATCAACTCGTCAGTATCCTTAAAGCTTTTTGATCAGGATGGGCGGGTACTTTATGAGGAGCGAGTAGCCTCTCAGGAGAAGTTTGCTAAAGGCCTCGATTTGTCTAAGCTAAACCGAGGACAGTACTCTTTAGCTATCTTGGGTAATAACTACGTGTACACCAAGAGTATTGATCTAAAGTAATATAGTACGGCGGGCGACCTCGCCGGGTGATAGTTCGCCGGGCGGCTCTGCCATGCGATTATAAGTATTTTTGTTAGGTTGTTGTATTGGTGCAGGCTCCTTCTGGGGGCTTGCATTTTTTTATTCAGTGCCTACTCTAGTAATTCCTACCCAGAGAGCACGACTTCTGTTCAAAATTCTTATTTTTGCCAACCCATTTTGAAGGTACGCATCCCGATAGGTGCCACCTTCTTTTTATTTAATAGCGTTGGTAATGAAAATATCCATCAACTGGCTTCGCGAATTCATCAATCTTACGGCATCGCCTCAAGAACTTGCCGATAAGCTCACGCTTTCTGGTCTGGAAGTGGAAGGCCAGGAGAAGTTCGATCAGATTCCGGGCGGTTTGGAGGGATTGGTCGTCGGCGAGGTGCTCTCGGTACAAAAGCATCCTAATGCCGATCGGCTTAGTTTAACTCAAGTGGATGTGGGCGAAGCGGAACCGCTGCCCATTGTTTGTGGTGCTCCTAACGTAGCCGAAAAGCAAAAGGTCATTGTTGCCAAAGTAGGAGCCACACTGTATCCAACTAAAGGAGATTCTTTTGCTATCAAAAAATCAAAAATTCGGGGTGAGGTATCACGGGGAATGATTTGTGCCGAAGATGAAATTGGGCTAGGTACCCAGCACGACGGTATTATGGTGCTCGATACCCAGCTACCCAACGGTACTCCCGCGGCTGATTACTTCGGACTAGTATCGGACCAGGTGCTAGAAATTGGACTTACTCCTAATCGGGCAGATGCAGCCTCCCACTTTGGCGTAGCTCGCGATCTGAAAGCGTTGTACCACCAACCACTAACACTACCTAATACCGAAAACTTCTCGGTAGATAATCAGAATTTGCCTATTGAAGTAGTGGTAGAAAATACCGAAGCTTGCCCTCGCTACTCGGGATTAACCATTAGCGGCGTCGCCGTGCAAGATTCACCTGATTGGCTACAAGCTCGGCTACGGGCTATTGGCTTATCGCCGATCAACAATATAGTGGATGCTACCAACTACGTGCTGCACGGGCTAGGCCAACCCATGCACGCCTTCGATGCCGATGCAATTACCGGGGGGAAAGTAATTGTAAAAACCCTGCCGGAAGGGAGCACCTTCACTACGCTAGATGAAAAAGAGCGAAAACTACTGGCCCAAGACCTGATGATATGCAATGCTGAAGAGGGCATGTGTATTGCTGGAGTATTTGGGGGCATTAAGTCGGGAGTGAAAGCAAGCACCCAAAATATATTTTTGGAGAGTGCTTACTTTTCGCCGGAGTACATTCGGCGCACTGCCCAGCACCACAGCTTAAAAACTGATGCTTCGTTTCGCTACGAGCGGGGCACCGACCCTAATATTACGGTGTACGCCCTAAAGGTGGCTGCTTTGCTAATAAAAGAGATTGCGGGAGGGCAAATATCCTCGAGTATAGTAGATGTGTACCCTAATGCCATCGAATCGTTTCGGGTAGCGGTAAAGTACAAAAATGTAGATCGGCTCATTGGTAAACAGATTGACCGTGGGGAGATTACAGAAATACTGCAACAACTGGAGATAGAAGTAGTAGAAGAAAATGAAACCAGTATTACCGTGCTGGTACCACCTTACCGGGTAGATGTGCAGCGGGAAGCAGATATTATTGAAGAGATCCTACGGATTCATGGCTACGATCAGGTAGTAACGGCCGATTACCTAAGTGCCGATTATATCGCTCGCTTCCCTGAAATTGATGATCGAAAGCTACAGCTACGTCTCAGTGAGATGTTAGTCGGAAACGGGTTTTACGAAATGGTGACCAACTCGCTTACCAAACCAGCGTATGTTCAGGAGCCAACCGCCGTTTCGTTATACAATCCGCTGAGTGAAGACCTCAACGTTATGCGCCAGCACTTACTATTCTCTGGGCTAGAGGTAATCGCGCACAACATCAATCGTCAGCAAAAAAATTTGAAATTTTTTGAGTTCGGAACAACCTATAGGCACCAAGAGGATAAGTATTTGGAAGCAAAGGAGTTAGTTATTTTTATGACCGGATTGGTGCAAGCCGAAAGCTGGATGGCATCGGCAGAGCCAGTATCTTTTCATCATTTGTCCTCGCATATTCAAATAATTTTTAATAGGTTTGGTATCACTGGAATAGTTCAAGAACCCTTGAACGACCCATTCTTTAGCTACGGATTACAGCTTACTCATCAGGAAAAAATAGTAGCTAAACTCGGTAAAATCGATACTAAAACGGCGAATTTGGCCGAGGTAAAACAGCCCGTTTTTTGTGCGGTAGTACAGTGGCTAGTACTGCTAGAAAAATTGCGCGGCACCTCAACCAAGGAGCGAACAGTTTTTCAGGAAATTTCTAAATTTCCTGAGGTAAGGAGAGATTTGTCTCTGGTATTAGATCAGGAAGTAACCTTTAGGGAAGTAGAACAGGTGGCGAAGGCCAACGGCAATAACTTGGTAAAGCGCATCAATGTGTTTGATGTTTACGAAGGTGAACAGTTGGTGAAGGGAAGAAAGGCCTATGCACTCAGCTTTATTTTACAAGACCAGCATCGAACGCTGACTGATAAAATTATTGACAAAACAATGAACCGGCTTATGAAGCAATTTGAACAGGAACTTCACGCAGAAATTCGCCAATAGTCCATTGGCCACGCTACCAGCTAGGCGGACTAGCAAGCTGGCTCTCATATTCTCTTAACCAAAACCAAACTCTGCTAATACGTCCGTCTGCATGATCCACCCTACTATACTCTCGTCCGAAATTGTAACCCTAGAAAGGAAAATCGAGCTACTTCTTGATAAGCACACAGCATTGCAGGAAGAATTGTCCCGAGTAAAACAAGAGAACGAAGAACTGAAGCTGGCGCTCACTTCTAAAGAAGAAGAATTAACGCATTTTAAAAAATCAATTAAAATCAGTAAACTTGCTCAGTTGACAGTAGCTGATCACAGCGAAACTACTGAAGTAAAGCGTACTATTAACGAGTACATCAAGAAAATTGATAAATGCATTGCTCATTTGAGCCAGTAAAGCACATTTTCATGGAGGCACTTTCCATAAAAATAAAAATTGGGGACCGAGAGTATCCTATGCGGGTTGAGCCCGAAGATGAAGAACGTATCCGGCAAGCGAGCCGAATGCTGAACGAACAGATTCAGCACTACCGCCAGAGCTATAATACTACTGATAAGCAAGATCTGCTGGCAGTAGTGGCCTTTGATGCGTTTTTAGAAAAGTTAGCGTACCAAACCCAGCAAGCTGAAACGGAAAAGGTGATCGCTGATAAGATCGGTCGTTTAAACCGACTTATTAGCCAAGCCATATCGTAGTGCTAAATGTAGGCAGCCTCTAGTGCTGTTTAACGTGCATACCCTTCGTTAATACTCGCTCATCGGCAGTGTAGTTAGGCTACTGTCTGTAGTATCCACATCTAACTATATCATCATGGGTGAATCAACCATAATTTTACTTGTCGCCGTAATTGCGGCCCTAGGGGCAGGGTTCTTCATCGGCTTACTGGTATCCAAGCGGAAAACCGATACGCAGGAAAAACAGCTTAAGGATCGAGAAGCTGCCCTCAAACAACAAGAAACTACCGTGCAGGCCAAAGCCGATATTATTATCAAAGATGCGAAAAGCAAGGCCGAGTCTATTAAGAAAGAAAGAATCTACGAAGCCAAAGAAAAGTTTCTGAAGCTAAAATCAGAATTTGAGGAAGAATCCAATCGAAAAAAGAATATCCTAATTACTAACGAAAACAAACTTAAGCAGCGGGAAACTCGGCTCAACGAGCAAGCGGAAAAACTGCGTGGTCAGGAAAATAAGCTAAAGGAAAAGGCAGAAGGCCTGGAAACCCAGCTGGAAGTTACCCGCAAAAAGCAAAGTGAGTTAGAAAAAGTGCATCAGCAGAAGGTGGCCATTCTGGAGAAAGTATCTGGATTATCAGCGGACGAAGCCAAACAGCAACTTATAAAAAGCCTAGAAGATGAGGCAAACACGCAGGCTACAGCACTCATCAAAAATATTATTGAGGAGGCCAAACTTACCGCTACCAAAGACGCTAAAAAAGTAGTGCTAGATACCATTCAGCGTACTGCTACCGAACACGCTATCGAAAATTGTGTATCCGTATTCAATATTGAAAGCGACGATGTAAAAGGAAAAGTAATTGGTCGGGAAGGGCGTAACATCCGAGCCTTAGAAGCCTCTACCGGGGTAGAAATTATTGTAGATGATACTCCCGAAGCCATCATTATTTCTGGTTTCGATCCGGTGCGCCGGGAGATCGCCCGCCTTTCCTTACACCGATTGGTGATTGATGGTCGTATTCATCCTGCCCGTATTGAGGAGGTGGTTGCTAAAACAACCAAAAACATTGAAGAAGAAATTATTGAGACCGGCGAACGCACAGTAATTGATCTGGGAATTCACGGCTTACATCCTGAGCTGATTAAGATGATCGGGCGAATGCGCTTCCGCTCGTCTTACGGACAGAACTTGCTACAGCACTCCCGTGAGGTATCCAACCTCTGCGCTACTATGGCTTCTGAACTAGGAATCAATCCTAAACTAGCCAAGCGAGCGGGCTTGCTGCACGACATCGGAAAAGTATGGCCTGAAGAACCAGAGTTACCCCATGCTTTGCTCGGGATGAAGCTAACCGAAAAGTACGGCGAGCACCCCGATGTGTGCAATGCCGTAGGCGCGCACCACGATGAAATAGAGATGACTGCCATTATATCTCCGATTATTCAATCTTGCGATGCTATCTCGGGTTCTCGCCCCGGGGCTCGGCGCGAAATTGTTGATTCCTACATTCAGCGACTTAAAGATTTAGAGTCGCTAGGCTTAGAATTTGATGGGGTAAGTAAATGCTACGCCATTCAGGCCGGAAGGGAGCTGCGGGTAATTGTAGATGCTGATAATGTAACTGATGACCAAGCAGGCAACCTTTCGTTTGAGATCTCTCGTAAGATTGAAAAAGATATGCAGTACCCTGGGCAAGTGAAAGTAACCGTAATTAGAGAGATGCGCTCGGTGAGCTTTGCGAAATAGAATCATTTAGAGACCAAAAAAGGCAAGTTTCTGTATCACCGATTAGATTACAGAAACTTGCCTCACTTGAATGTTAGATAAGGATAAATCTACGACAAAGCCTCCGCCATTTTCTCGCCAATGGTAGCCGGAGATTCTACTACAATTAGGCCACATTCGCGCATCACGCGCATTTTAGCTTCGGCAGTATCTTCTTCACCACCAATAATAGCTCCGGCGTGACCCATCCGGCGACCGGGAGGAGCGGTTTGTCCGGCAATAAAGCCGACCACTGGTTTTTTATTTCCGTTTTCCTGAATCCAGCGAGCAGCCTGCGGTTCGTACTGTCCGCCAATTTCTCCGATCATTACGATGCCGTCGGTGTCTGGGTCGTTCATGAGTAGTTCTACAGCCTCTTTGGTAGAAGTTCCAATAATTGGGTCACCCCCGATGCCAATTGCCGTAGAAACACCCAATCCGGCTTTTACCACCTGATCGGCTGCTTCGTAAGTAAGCGTTCCCGATTTAGATACGATTCCGACCTTACCGGGCTTAAATACAAAACCAGGCATAATACCCACCTTGGCTTCGCCGGGAGTAATTACCCCGGGGCAGTTGGGGCCAACCAGCCGTACGCCCTCTTTTTGCTTTAGGTAGTGCTTAGCTACCATCATGTCCTTCACGGGAATTCCTTCGGTAATTGCGATGATTACCTCAATACCGGCATCGGCTGATTCCATGATGGCATCGGCGGCAAAGGCCGGGGGTACAAATATGATGGATACATTGGCCTGCTTTTCGGCTACGGCCTCGGCTACACTATTGAATACCGGACGATCTAAGTGGGTTTGCCCACCCTTACCAGGCGTTACGCCACCAACTACATTGGTGCCGTACTCAATCATTTGTTCGGCGTGGAAAGTACCTTCCGAACCAGTGAAGCCTTGAACAATAATACGGGAATCTTTATTTACTAGAACACTCATAGGGTGGGGAAAAAATTTTTGACAAAAATAGGACAAATCAGCGCATTGCCAAACCGATACAGTGTTAAAGTGCGAAGTGTTAGGGTGCTAATGTTTTCAACTATTCAAACTAGTACGACCCAGTATAGGCACAATAACACTCTAACACATAAACACAATAACACTAACCTTATGGAAGGTTAAAAATGTACAAGAAGTTACCATCTAGTTGCGTACCGTACTGGCGCAGTGGCAACGGACTTACCCCGCCCACCGGATTACCCTGAAAGTCGTAGACGGTATTGTCACAACCCTCCTGTATGAAAAAACCGGATGGATCAACAAATATTTCGGCACAGGCTTCTTCAAATCGATGGGGACTGGCTTTCTCAAAAGCCCGGTAGGTAGTTGCGTTTTCTCGATAGATCAAAATACCCTTCCAGCCACCTATAATCTCGACAAAGCCACCATCTTGCCGAAGGGGCAAAAATTCTTGATTGGTTAGGTTAATCGTTTCGTCTACTAGCACCGGGGGGATAGGATCGTATAGCAGATCATTTTCACAACCGGCTAGGAGACATAGGAAAAAAGCAAGCGCATAAATTCCCCTAGCCCTATTCCATAGCGGCCACTTTAGGAAAGGGGGAAAAAGCATAAGGCAGGACAAACTTTTTTCTCCTCCTTTGAAAAGAGGCCGTCTCCTGGTCAAGCCAGAGACAAGCAGTGGAACGGGGTAAGAAGGGTTTAACGTTTTATTTTTCATTTTGAAGTCAACGTACACTCCTCCGCTCAACGCAGAAATTAAGTAGAAAGTGTCAACTCATAAATACTTTAGTCTGATTCAGCCACAGCACAACCTAGTGACTCTAGGCAGCGTATTGCTTCCGGCAAATCGGCATCCTTTACCAACAAATGGTCAGTAGAATAAGCCGAGAGCGCAAAAATGGAGATTTGGGCGTCGGCTAAGGCCTGCGCGACTGCCGCTAAGAAACCTACCAACTCAAATTGTAAGGTAACCCGAAACGATAGCATCCGCCAACCTTGCTCCGACTCAATAATCCAATCATCATTCAAATGCTGCGCGTCAACTACTACCGTGATCTCTTCTCTATCGCTAAATACCGCCACAAAATCCTTAGGAACGTACTTTGCCTTTACCACAGCGAAATGCTGAGACCAAATTTCTACCGGGCAGTTTTTGAGGAACTCTCTGACGTTCAAAGTTATTCTATTTTTTTGGGAATAGGATCATCAGAACGGATTCG
Source organism: Tunicatimonas pelagia (assembly GCF_030506325.1). Classification (NCBI taxonomy): domain Bacteria; kingdom Pseudomonadati; phylum Bacteroidota; class Cytophagia; order Cytophagales; family Catalimonadaceae; genus Tunicatimonas; species Tunicatimonas pelagia. The sequence continues at coordinate 2,898,101 of NZ_CP120683.1, forward strand.
CCAAGTTTCATCGTAGATAGAAGAATACTCAATTTCAATAATCGCCCGTTCGTCTGAATTTACGAAGAGTGTGTTGATAACCGCAGCAGAATACTCGCTACTTGACCCAATTAAAAATATTGTTTTTCCAGCAGGTAATACATAGCCAGGGCTAATATCTACGTTAGAGATAGCAAAGTCGGCACTATCAGAATGATTGATAGAATTGAAGTAAAATGAAGAAGGGGACTGTTCGTAGATAGAGTCCTGATAATAAATTTTAACATTGTTGATGAAAGCTGGGCCAACACCATTATTTGCCAATCCTATTCTCCATTTTATATATTTCCCGCCTCCATCCGAGTACGGGGTTATCATCAGATATGGCAATACGCTAGCATATTGTTGCTTTTGAATAAGATAAGTTTGATAAGCAAATGTGGTAAATGTGCCCATGCTAATTAGAAAAGCTAGCAAACTGAGAAACTTATCGGAATTCCAGAAATTCTTCTTCCCCATAGGAATGCCTAACTGTTCTAACCAGTAGGCGTTGTTCTGGCTTTCGTTCTTTTTAGTTTCTTCAGTTTTCTGGTCAGGTTCTTCTTTCATCAAACGTAGCTATTAAAACTGAAGATAAGCAACAATTCAGCAATTGAACCATCGATATTAACCAAACGCCCTAAATTGCTTCAAAAAGCGCACATCATTTTCGGTGAATAGGCGCAAGTCTTTGATTTGATACTTAATCATCGCAATCCGCTCGAAGCCCATTCCGAAGGCGAAGCCGGTAAATTCTTCCGAGTCAATGCCGCAGCTTTCTAGCACATTGGGGTCAACCATGCCGCAGCCGCCAATCTCCAGCCAGCCGGTACCCTTCGTTACCCGACGGTCGGCCTCGGTTTCAGTGCCCCACCAAATGTCCAACTCGGCACTGGGTTCGGTAAACGGAAAGTACGAGGGGCGCAGCCGAATTTTTGTTTCGGAACCAAATAGCTCGCGGGCAAAGTGCAGCAGGGTTTGCTTCAAATCTGCAAAGCTTACATTGCGGTCTACGTACAAACCTTCCACTTGGTGGAAGACGCAGTGCGCTCGCGCCGAAATAGCTTCATTGCGGTACACCCGTCCCGGCATAATCGCTCGGATTGGTGGTTTCTGCGATTCCATCAGCCGTACCTGCACCGAAGAAGTATGCGTTCGCAGTACGATGTCCTGTTTGTCTTCGCCACTATTCTTCTCAATAAAGAATGTGTCCTGCATCTCCCGCGCGGGATGGTTGGGAGGAAAGTTTAAGGCCGTAAAGTTGTGAAAGTCATCTTCAATTTCCGGCCCGTCGGCCACATTAAAGCCCATTCGCTCAAAAATTTCTACTACCCGGTTCTGCGTTTGGGTCAGCGGATGAATTGCGCCCAAGCTATCGGGTACCGGCGGAAGCGTCAGGTCGGGCACGTCGTCGGGTTGGCCGTTCTGCTGCTCTTCCAGTGATGCAATTAGTTCTTTAAATTTATTTTGAGCAGCGTTCTTCAGATCATTGAGCCGTACCCCCATTGCTTTTCGCTCTTCGGGAGCTACCGTTTTCATTTCACCGAACAGATCGCCGATCACGCTTTTTCGGCTAATAAAGCGAAGACGGTACACTTCTAATTCATCTTGGTCAGCCACCGTATACTGGCTAATCTCTTGCTTTAGGGCTTCTATTTTTTCGTTCATGGCGTAGTTCTGAATAAACCGCAAAGGTAGAGCTTCTTTTAACTGATTTCAATGGTTTCGGAGTTTTCGTAATTTCCATCATGATAAATTCGTATCAAAAAATAACTATTGTAGGAGCAGGCAATGTGGCTTGGCATCTGGCACCCGCTTTAGAGAAAGCCGGTTGCTCAGTAGTGCAAGTGTACGGTCGGCAGTCTGAGAAGGCTCGAGCGTTAGCCAGTCAATTAAAGCAAACGCAGGTAAAAACCGACCTGGATTTTTCCGATAGCTCGGCGCACTTATTTATTCTGGCTGTATCTGACGATGCTATTGCTGAGGTAGCTCGGCAAATAAAGTTATCGGAAGAATCAGCCGTGGTGCATACTTCCGGAGGTCAACCAATGGATACGCTAACGGCCGCTCCGACACAACAGATTGGAGTGTTTTACCCGTTACAAACCTTCAGTAAGCAACGAGCGGTTCATTTCAAAACTATTCCTATTTGCGTGGAGGCTAACAATAAAGAACTGTTAGATGAACTGACGAAACTGGCGCAGAAAATCAGTAATCAGGTGCAAGCTATTAATTCTCAGCAGCGAGCTGTACTACATGTAGCTGCTGTGTTCGCCAATAATTTTACTAATCATTTGCTACGGATGGCGGAACAGTTGCTGCACGACCGTCAGTTAGATAGTACTTTGCTGCACCCACTCATTCAGGAAACGATAAGCAAATCTTTGGAAATTTCCCCAGCCCAATCGCAAACCGGCCCGGCTTGGCGTAATGATCAGAAAACGATTACTCACCATCTGGATTATCTTCAAGCCTATGATCCAAGCTACGCCGAAGTGTATCGGGCACTAACAGGACATATTCAGTCTCTTTTTACTGATAAGTTTGGTACAGATTGATTTCTTTTTACAGAACGCTCAACTTCTTTAGTTCTTCTCGAAGGTTGGTATCAGGGGTGAGGTGGATTCCAGTGATTCCGAGGGCTTCGGCTCCGGTAATATTTTCGGCTACATCATCAATGAAAATGGCTTGTTCAGGTACGATGCTGGGCTGTCGATCCAGCAGCGTCTGATAAATACGGGCATCGGGCTTCACAATCCTAAGCTCACCCGAAACTACGGTATCCTCAAAATACTGTAAAAACGGATAGTCGCGCTGGGCAATGGGAAAAGTTTCGGCCGACCAGTTGGTGATCGCGTACAGACTAATATTGGGCTTCTGCCGTAGGTCTTCCAGCACCGCTACATTTTCTTCAATAGCTCCGCCCAGCATTTCCGCCCAACGGCTGTGATACGCCTGTATTTCGGCTACGTACTGCGGATAGGCTGCCGTTCGTTCTTCTACTGCTTCGGCAAACGGTCGGCCCCGGTCTTGTTCTTTATTCCACGCTCCGTGGCAGACTTCCTGAAGAAACTGTTTCATCTCAGCTTCATCAGTAAACATTTTCCGATACAAATACTCAGGGTTCCAGTCAATCAGTACTCCGCCGAGATCAAAAATTACGGTGTCATAATTCATATGCTTATTTTTCTTTTGCTAATCCGTAGATGGTAGTATGCATACCGGCAATTCGCCACTGACCGTTTATCTTTTCCATTAGCCGTGTTTCTCGCTTTAAGCCTCGCAGTGAATCTTGCTGCTCGTAACTCACCCATGCTCCGTTTTCGTATAGGCGCACATCAATATCGTTAACCAAAGTAGGCACCGGTTCTGGCTCAGGGTGTTGTTCAATAAATGTTTTGACAAAGCTGCTTATCTCATTCCAACCAACAGACTCTGAAAAGCTGCTGTCGGCAAAGTTTATGTATGTTTTGGTAATAGTAGAATCATGCACCCACTTTTCTTGCCAGCTTTCGTAATTCCGCTGAAAAGCCGCTTTCGTTTCGTCGTTTAACGCTTTTATAATAGCTGCCTTTTCTTCTTCAGAGGAGTGCGCTTGATTGGTTGCATTTTCTGTTTCTTGGTTAGTTGCGTTCTTGCAACTAACGGTGTAGGATAAAACTACCAAGAGGAAGGCGACTATCAGTTTACTACGCACGCTTATTGCTTTTTGCTTACAGGCTGCAATGTACAATGTGTAGTTGATAATCGATAATGAATGATGACGAATGATTAACGAACAGTCTATAACTTCTAAAACTTAAAGCTAAATGGCCAATGGCGGTGGACTGTGGACTGTGGACTGTGGACTATGAACTAGAAACTGTGGACTGATTGTTACTTCCTAAGCCAAATAAAGCAAAATCGTACTTCACGGGGTCGGTAGGGTCAAACTTTTGGAGATTTTCGGTGAGTTCTACTGCGGTGCGCCAATCGGTGGGCTTGCGGGTGATTAAACCCAGCTGACGGGCTACTCGGTCTACGTGTACATCGCAGGGACAAACGAGCTGGTCAGGCCGAATCTTATGCCAGATACCAAAATCTACTCCCCGATCGTCTTGGCGTACCATCCAGCGTAAGTACATATTCAAGCGTTTGCAGGCTGAATTGCGCTCGGGTGTGGCTACGTGTTTACGGGTTCGGGTGGGATAGTCGGGTAGACTAAAGAATAAGTCGTGGAAATGAGTGAGCCCACTTTCAACCGTTGGCGACTCTTCGCTCATTCCTTGCCAAAAAGCTTCCTCTAGTGAATTATGCTGTTGATAGAAGTGGCGGAAGAACACAATAAAGTAGAGTGCATCGGTAGCGTTAAACGTTCGGTGCTTAAAATTCAGAAAAGGTTTGAGGTCATCTTCTTGGTGGTGCAAAATGAAGTCGTGCGGAGTATTGTCCATGTAAGAAAAGAACTCCTCACATTTATTGATAATGGTTTTACGCTGCCCCCAGGCTAACACGGCCGCTACGAAGCCACTAATTTCAATATCCTGCTTCTTCTGATACTGGTGGGGAATGCTGATGGGATCGCTTGCGATAAACGCCGGACGGTTGTAGCGATCGTGTTGTTCTTCTAGAAAGTTACGCAGTTCTGCAAACTTACGCATGTAATAACCGCTCCTGCGTTAGCCGCAGTTCATGCTGCTCCTCTCCATCTTGCCAGGTAACAATAATTCCTCGACCCGATTCTTCTACACTCCAGCTAAACGATTTGATGGTTTCAATATACTTTAGCTGCCCGGTTTTTAGGTTAAGAAAAACTAAATCGAAGTCGGGTAATTCCTTGGGAATGACGGTATTGAATTTCTGCAATAACACCCCATCGAAGCAGGGATACTTAAAATCGCCGAAAAAATCTTTGGCTAAGGCTTCGGCATTGTTCGGAATAGCCCGCAACTTGTAGTAAGCCGGCCCAAACATAATTTCTTCTTTCAGCTTTCGCTCAATACGCAAATTATCGCTCTTAAAAAACGCTTGCCAGTCGGGAGCGGCTGGTCTAGGGGCCGGTTCTTCTTTACGGAAGAGTTTGCGGATCAACGAAGTAAGCAACCACGATAGCGTAGAAAACACCCAAACCACACTAACAAACAGTAGCGAGAAAGCCATGATGATAGGATAGAATACGGAAAAGATTCCGGTCCAGATCCAACCCAGAAATTTTTTGGAAGAAGTTTGGTTTTGCGACATAGCTGTAAACTGAAAGGTATAACTGTGACGAGTATATTATACAAAATTACCAACCAATAAATTCCGGGATGGTTTAATAGCTATTATCTTATTTGAAAATGAATGTGATCGTCATGGCGTACCGCCCGACATCCGTGAAATCTTATTTTCGGATCTATTAACCCTAATCGACCTCTAAGGTGAGGTTCAATAAATATCTTACTGACTTCCTTTTGATTAGCTATCTTGTTGACTAGTTCTTGGGTTCCCTCTTCCGAGAAAGCGATTTCGTTGTTGATTCTCGCAAATGTTAAGTACTTTGGAAAGTCGTATTGCCAATAGCCGGCTCCTTTGCATTTTAAGATTTGATCGTATTCATCGGCAGTTGGTTCTTGATAAATGCCGTAGCCACTCACTGAAGGTTTCATGTTGGTCAGTTGACCATTCTGATGTTTGTATACGAAAGAAATATCGACTTTTCTTCCGTCATTGTGGCTCAAGTGCGGAAGTAGCGGAAACCCATCAAAAAATGGAAAATTAGCATCAAGATATATCAGTTTAATGCCATCGTTTTGCTTCTCAAATTTATAGGCGACATTTTGAATTACATCGTTTAGTTCAGTGCGGACGTAGTTTCGGTTGGCAAGCCGGTAAAAGAATGAATGGGCTTGTACCAAATCGGATTCTTTGATACGTTCCCGTCCGAAAATTGGTGCAATGTTCGGAACAACCAAATAGGTCGCTAAGAGGTAAAAAAATGCAAAAGCTACCAATATTTTTCGTGCTCTGTACCTGACTTGCAACCTGATTATGAGAAGTGAGATTGAGTAAACAACTCCTCCGATCTGGGTTAAGATAGTTAGAACAGCAAAAATTACGACGTGTAGAAAGATTATCAAACCCAATCAGATTTTTAACAATTGAGCAATTGAACCATAAAGATAGGCTACTTCACGTACGAAATTTCCACGGGGAAGCGCTGGTTAATGCCACCCAGTTTGTCGTAGGCCGATTGGGTAAGGCGAATGGCGAGCTTGTTATTCACGCCGGTGTCGGGTAGCTTGCCCACTACGCGCACAAAGAGGCTCATATCGTTCATCTCATTACGAACCCGTAAAATAGTACCGACCGGTGCGGTGCGGTGCAATGCCAGGTATTTTTTGGTATTGAGCTTTCCTTCAATTACCGAAGCAAAACCATTGTCAGAAACTTTGGTGTAGGAGGCAATGGTTTCTTCTTCTTCCTGCCGAATGCGCTCGTAGCGTTTTCGCTCCTGTCGCAGAGCTTCGGAGCGACTAATGCGCCGGGTAGGAATTGGCGCCGTGCTAGCAGTAGGCTCTACTCTTATCTCTGGTATTGGCGGTGGTGCTTTTTCCCGAATGGCCAGCACTTGCCCAAATTTGATGCTTTCAGTTTCCAACTCATTACGCTTCATTAACTCAGCTACCGGAACCTGATAGGCTCGGGCAATAGCGTACAGGGTTTCTCCTTCTTGCACTTGGTGCGTAAGGTAGCGACTGGTATCAGGCTGCTCTTCCGGGGGCTGAAGCTGGTAGATAGCAATTACTTGGCTAATTTTGAGTGGCTCTAAGCCTAACACATTCCAGGTTTTAATCTGGTCGGTAGTAACTTCGTACTGCTTAGCCAGTCGATACAAGGTTTCTCCTTCCTGCACCGTATGCAAGGTTTTTTCGCCCCGGCTCAATTCAGGAAATAGCGGTGCCCGAAGTGTATCGCCAATAGCTAATTTCTCAACATCTACGTTCGGATTTATCGCTTTAATCTCTTGAGTAGATAAGCCGTAGCGGCGCGAGATAGAAAAAAGCGTCTCGCCCTGATTAACTTGGTGCAACACGTACACTTCGCCGTTGCGGCGCTCAAGTCCTACTGAGTCAGGCGATAGTGTGCTGGCTAGCGCAGCCGGAATTGTAAATAGACTGATAAATAGCGGAAGTAACCAATTACGATAATGCATAACTCACTAATTGGCGTTGGTGTTGAACAACAATAAGCTGATTCTGAGCAATGAAAAATGTTCCTAATCCTACCTGGGGCACTGATGCTTCCAGGCATTCGTGTAGCAAGATTGTACCCTGCTGGTCAAGTATAAGCAAATAGTTCGCCAATCCGCTTGATTCTGCGGGCAAATAGTAGGCAATACCGATGTAATTACCGTAATCGGCATACTCACACCCCTTTACCGGTTGCCCCAATCCGAGCGACCCCACAAAACTAGCTACCGTAGCAAAATAAGGCTGATCTTCTGCATAAAAAAACGGCTGAACCAGGCCATTATTCTGTCTATCTGTATTTTTTTGATTGGTCTCCCCGTTGATTAGATTTCTGACCGAAGGTTGCGTTTGCGGCTGAATTAGCTGCTGGGTACTGATTTCTACCGCGTAATACGCCTTCTTTTCCGGATTATGAGTATCAGTAAATACCTGAAAAACCAAATATTGATCGTTGGCACGGTATAAAGTAGGCCAGCCTTCGGCAACCGATAATGTAAAATCTTCCCAAAGTAACTGACCAGATGACAGGTCTAGTGCAGCAAAGTAAGTTGATTGACCTTCGGCCGAGCGTAGTTCCAGAAAGAGATGCTTTCCTTCATCATCTACAATTGTTTTCCAAACGGGGGCTTTAAAGGTAAAAGAGAAATTGGGAGTTAACTTTTTTAGCAAGACTGCGGTTTTTTACGTATACTAAGTGGCTATTTGCGGGGATAAATATAAGTAGGTTAAGAGATGAAAAATAGCGAAGTGTGTATTCTCAAATCAGAAGGAGCGTAACAGCCATGAAATATTATTTATTCTTCATTTTATTAGGCGGAATATTCTTCGTTTCGCCGAATCAGTTCGCCTTTAGTCAGTCGTCGGACGAAGCTCAAGTATTTGTAATGGAAATCCGTTCGGAAATTGATGCCCGCACCAGTCATTACGTAAATCTAGCTCTAGAAGAAGCCGAAGACCTTGATGCGGACTATATTGTCATTGATATGGATACCTACGGCGGAGCACTTTACGATGCCGACGATATCCGCACCCGAATGCTGGAATACGAAAAGCCGGTCTACGTCTTCATTAACAAAGATGCCGCTTCAGCCGGTGCCCTTATTTCCATTGCCTGCGATAGTATTTACATGGCTCCTGGAGCTAGTATTGGCGCAGCTACGGTAGTGAACGGCGGAACCGGTGAGGCAGCTCCCGACAAATATCAGTCGTACATGCGGGGCATTATGCGTTCTACTGCCGAAGCAAGCGGTCGCGACCCGCAAATTGCCGAGGCTATGGTAGATGAAAGTATAAAAATAGATAGCATCTCGGAGGAAGGTGAGGTAATTACTTTTTCTACTTCTGAAGCCATAAAGTATGGCTACTGCGAAGCTCAGGTCAGCAGTATTGATGAATTGCTAGCCAGAGCCGGAGTAGAGAACTATCAGTTGACTACATTTGAAACTAGCACCGTAGATCAAATAATTTCATTTTTTTTAAATCCGGTTATTAGTGGGCTGCTCATTCTGGTGATTATCGGAGGATTGTACTTCGAGCTTCAAACTCCCGGGGTGGGTTTTCCGATTCTTGCTTCGTTTGTTGCTTTAACACTTTACCTAACCCCGTATTACCTGAGCGGATTAGCCGCCAATTGGGAAATTGCGGCTTTATTCTTAGGCGTGGCACTAATTGCCCTAGAAGTATTCGTAATTCCCGGCTTTGGGGTAGCGGGTATCAGCGGCATCATTCTGGTAGCTGGCTCATTGATGCTGGTGATGCTTAACAATAATAATTTTGATTTCTTCTTTGTTGATTTCAGCGAAATTACCCAGGCTCTAGCAACTATTTTGGCGGGCTTTTTCGGTGGAGTTCTACTCATGTTCTTCGGAGGGGTTCGGCTTACCAATACCGAATTTTTCCAGCGGGTGGCTCTTCAGGGTACCCAATCCAGTACCGAAGGGTATACCTCTAACTTTAAAGTAGGCTCTTTTGTAGGCAAAGAAGGAGAAGCTTACACCATTCTACGCCCCAGCGGAAAAATAATGATTGATGATGAGTTACTGGATGCTTACACGCAAGGTGATTACATCAATCAGGGCGAGCGAGTAGTAGTAGTGAGTGATGAAGGCTCATCTTTACGAGTAAAACTAGTGCGCGATGTGCAACCACAAGCGTAACTTGTTGTATTTATGTATTACTGTGTTCACGTATTCATGTAATTTTGAACACCTGAACATTGCGCGGCAACCGCCTGAACACCTAAACACCTAAAAATGGCTAAACCACCCTGCGAACACTTTGATTCAGAATCTCTGAAGACTGCCAATGAAGCAGTTTGTGAAGAATGCGTAAAAACCGGCGACTCTTGGGTACACCTTCGTACTTGTCAGACCTGTGGCGGTACTCACTGCTGCGACAGCTCTCCTAATAAACATGCCACCAAGCACTTTCACGCTACCCAGCACCCAGTAGTAATCTCCGCCGAGCCGGGGGAACAGTGGGCTTGGTGTTACGAAGACGAACGGTTTATGAAGTATTAACACTAATAGACTCTTATCATTTGGTATGACATCTAATAGTGATTCTAGCGGCGGGAAAATTCATAATCCTTATTATTTTTATATTTTACACATACTTTATTAAAAAAATTGCCATAAATAGGGGAAGAATTAATAATTTATCAGTTATATAGTATATTTGTTCATGGTATAAATCATCTACTAATTACAAACACAATGACTACACTCAAATTCAGAAGAAGTATTCTTTTCCTTTCTTTCATCTCACTTTTTCTTGTCTTCTCTGCCTGTGATGAAGATGAGGGTTTTACCCCACCTACGCCAGACAATACTCCCAGCAAAGTCTATTTTTTTAATGCGGTGAATGGTGCTGACCTAGCTGGGTACATTGAGTTTTCACCTAATGACGATAATACTGTAGATGCAGAAATAGTTTTATCCGGAACTGAGCCGGGTAACACGCATCCAGCAGCGATTCGAGCCAACTCAGCCGTTGAAGGAGGCGATATTACAGTAGAACTTGAAGCAATTGAGGGTGCTACGGGACGTAGCCTAACTACCCTTAGCAACTTTAACTACGAACAAATACTTACACTTGATAACTACGTAAGCGTTCAGCTAAGCGAAAGTGATCAAACGGTAGTCGCCCAAGCTGATATTGGAACTAATGAACTGAGTGGAGAGTCTAAAGAATACGCGCTGGCTCTTCGTGATAATTCGGGCACAACCGGAGCGTTATTGCTAGAGCAACGCAATAGTGGCGAAACCCTCGCTACCATTACACTAGATAGTGTACAAAACCTTACCGACGGGGCCAGCCATCCTGCCCATATTCACAATAATACCGCGCTAGAAACTGGTGGAATTGCGTTTACCTTTACTCCCGTAAGTGGCACCACCGGAATGAGTATGACACATATTGCCACTTTAGATGATGGTACGGCGATTACTTACGAACAATTACTAGACTTTGATGGCTACGTAAACGTGCACGAAAGCATGGAGAATTTAGCAACGCTAATTGTACAAGGTGACATTGGTGCCAACGAACTTACTGGCGATGAAGTAACCTACCCGTTAATGACCCAAGACGTAGATGGAATTATGGGTGAAGCCACCTTCGAAAAACGACAAAACGGCGAAACCGTGGCTACCCTTTCTCTAGAAGGAACTCCGGAAGGAGGGGAACACCCCGCTCATATCCATTTCAATACGGCAGCCGAAGGAGGAGGGGTTGCGGTGAGCTTTACCCCGGTAAACGGTACTACCGGAATGAGTATGACTAACATTGCCGCCACTGATGATGGTACGGCCATTACCTATGATTCATTACTAAATTACGATGGCTATATCAATGTACACCTCAGTGCCGAAGACTTAGCCACTATTGTAGCTCAAGGTGATATGGGTCAGAACGCTCTGACCGGGGAGACCATAACGTACGTACTAGATTCAGTAGCAATGCCAGATATTAAAGGAGAAGCCATATTCTCCCAACGAAACAATGGCACTACGCTAGTAGAATTAACGTTACAGAATACAATTGAGGGGGGAACACATCCGGCGCATATTCACGCTAATACCGCGGCTGAAGGAGGAGGTATTGTTATTGATTTGAATGATGTAGATGGTACCACCGGCATGAGCCGTACCCAAGTGGCTGCTTTTGACGATGGCACCCCGGTTACTTACGAAGGATTGCTAGACTACGATGGTTATATTAATGTCCACATTAGTGACGATGATCTGCCTACTATTGTTGCTCAGGGCGATATTGGAGCTAATGCCTTAACTGGTAATTCAGTTACGTACAACCTAGGTGAGGTAGCTGGGTCAGGAGTGAGCGGAACGGCTACTTTTGCCGAGCGCAAAGACGGAAGCTCGCGAGTAACCCTCGTTTTATCAGGTACACCTACCGATGGAAATCACCCGGCGCGCATCCATTTTAACTCAGTAGAAGAAAAAGGCAATGTCGCAATTGAGCTTAGTAATGTCAGTGGCGCATCAGGAATCAGCCAAACTTCGGTGATGGCTCAAAATAATAATGTGACTATATCTTATGATGAACTCATTCAGTTCGATGGTCACATTAATGTGCATCCAAGCCCTGATGATTTGACTACGATAGTTGCTCAAGGAGACATCGGAGCTAATGCACCGGAGTAGCCATCTTTCGTGCTGATTTAGATAATAAGGAGAGTTTCATTACTTCTCCTTATTATTCCCATTTTGCTTTTCTTCCAAAAGTTTTTACGTTTCAACAAATGGCCAGCTCCGTTTACACAAAGAGGGTTCGCTATTGCTGAAACTTATCACTTTCCGCCACGTTACTTGTCTGAAAAAAGAAGCAAAAGGCATGAGAATGATCCTTACGATAACCGTGCTAAGTATAGCTACTAGTCTAGGTTGGGCGCAGCGTTCACTTTCTATTAATAATCCGGAAGTAGAGCGGTTAATTAAGCAAAACATTCAACATTTGTATAATACGGATGTAGCGAAGAGTAAGCAGCTAAATCGTCGTATTCGTACGTTATTGCCTAACCACCCGGTAAACCCACTGTTGGAGGCACTTACCGTGCGAGCGGCTCATCATCCCATAGAACCTGAGAGTCAGGCAATGGAGCAATTAAAGAAGCATCTTTATCAGACAGTGGAGGCAGCGGAGGTGCTATTGGAACAAGATGAGGATGATCCTGAAGCTACTTTCTTTACAATGGCCGGGTACGGCTTGCTATCGTTGTATGAAAATGAAACCGGAAACTATATGAAAGCAGTTTCCCGGGCTAAAGAAGCCTACGGTTCACTGAAAGCTGGTATGGATATGAAAGAGGAGTTTGTGGAGTTCTACTTTTCTACCGGTTTGTATAACTACTACCGAGAAAAATATCCGGAAATTCATCCGATTTACAAACCTTTTACTTGGTTTTTCAAGAGTGGCGATAAGGCACTGGGGCTGGAACAAATAAAAAAGTCGCATCGAGAATCTACGTTTATGCGAGCCGAAGCAGCCGATTATCTGACCCACATTTATTTGCACTACGAGAACGATGCTCAGCAAGGACTTAAGTACGCTCGTATACTCACCGACAGGTATCCGGATAACCCCTATTTTACCACTAACTTTGTGGATGCTGCGCTTACCGTTGGCACGTACCAGGGGCTCGATGCTTCTATTCGCCGACTGTTACAACATGATCGCTCGTATTACCGGATGGGAGGACATGTTTTTCAGGGGATGCTGCTAGAGAAACGAGACCAGGATTTTGCTGGGGCAGAGCGACAATATATTAAAAGTCTGGAAGTAGGCACTGCACTTAAGAGCGATGAGTCTGAGCATTACCGTAGCTGTGCTTACGCCGGACTAGCCCGTATTGCCCACCAGCGGCAAAAGTATGCTCAAGCTCGAAAATTGTACGAAAAAGCGCTCGCTTCGGCTCAGTACGAAATAGTAGAGAAAGAAGCAAAAGCGTATCTGAATTAGACTTCGTAATGTTATGATTTTTTGGTGCTCAAGTTTGCAGTTTTATGATCTTTAAAATTGCACTGGCAACCCGCCGCGTACACGGTGGATCGCTTCGCTCAAACAATAAATCTTCCCTTAAATGCCAGAAAGGCCTTTTCTAATCCATAGTTCACGTTAAGTGCTTATTTTTTTGCCAAAGCATTATCGTCTACGGTTTCTCCCGCCGCAAAGCGTTGCTTACCCAGTTCCAGAAAATCCACAAAGTTGGCTACCCTTAAATCGTAAGCTTTGGGTTCGGCTAGTAACTCTCCTTTACTGTTGAGCAGTACGTAGTAGGGCTGAGCATTATTATTGAATCGGCGAATCTGTAAATCAGCGTTCTGCTTACCAATGGTTTTTTTTACTTTGTTATCGTACTCAGAGGTATACCAATCTGCTTCGGACAACTCAGTTTTTTCGTCTACGTACAGAGCCACTACCACAAACTCTTCTTTCAGTCGCCGTAGCACTGCGGGGTCAGACCAGACGCGGGCTTCCATCTCCCGGCAGTTCACACAACCGTGTCCGGTGAAATCCACAAACAGTGGCTTGTTTTGCGCTCGAGCACAAGCCAGTGCTTGTTCATAATCAAAGTAGCCCCGAATACCATGAGGAATATGCAACAGATCACTGTACTTGGGTTCTTCGCACAGTGTTTCTTCGTTACGCACCAGAGCAGCATTACCACCGCTTGCCGATTGCTGCTGGGCAACGAGTAACGGCATATTGAAATCGTGGGTGTGCATAGGTGGAAGATAGCCTGCTAACGCTTTCAACGGAGCACCAAACAGTCCGGGAATCAAATACACTACAAACGAAAAAGTAGCAATAGCCAGCATTAACCGGGGTACCGAAATTGTTTCTAGCCTACTATCGTGTGGGAGTCTCAGTTTTCCTAGCAGATAAAAACCCATCAGAGAAAAAATAACGATCCATAGCGTTAGATATACTTCCCGGTCTAGTAGGTTCCAGTGATACACCTGGTCAGCTACGCTTAAAAATTTCAGGGCTAAGGCTAATTCCAAAAAACCCAGCACTACCTTTACCGAATTCAGCCAACCACCCGATTTAGGCAAACTATTTAGCCACTGCGGAAAGGCAGCAAATAATGCAAAAGGAATGGCGAATGCGAGAGAAAACCCAAGCATACCCACAATTGGTTTGGCAAACTGCCCCCCGGCCGATTCTACCAGCACACTGCCCACAATAGGGCCGGTACAAGAAAAGGAAACCAATACTAGCGTAAACGCCATGAAGAAAATGCCGTAATAACCGCCCCGATCAGCCTGCTGGTCTACCTTATTGACCAATGCACTGGGTAGGGTAATTTCAAATAGCCCTAAGAAAGATAAGGCAAAGAAGATAAATATTGCAAAGAAGAATAAGTTCGGCAGCCAATGAGTGCTAAGCCAATTGGCGAAGGTAGGGCCAAAGATTACCGAAACCAGCGTACCGACTACAGTGTAAATAGCCACGATAGACAACCCGTAAATAATAGCCTTGCGGATAGCAGCAGCATTACTGGTGTTGCCCCCGGTGAAAAAAGTTACGGTCATCGGAATCATCGGGAATACGCAGGGAGTAAGCAGAGCAGCCAGCCCAGCTAAGAAAGCGATAAAAAAGAAAGTAATCAGCGTATACGGAGTGGTAGATTCTCGGGGGTTACTGTTCAGATTGCTACTAAGTACTGGCTGGGCAACATCAGAATTAGTGCCTTCCGCAGAAGATTGAGCCTTTCCGGCCAAAGGTACGGTCAGAGAAAATTCATCATCAAAGGGAATACACTGCCCGTCTATATCATTGCACACCTGATAGCTGTACGAGCCGCTAGCTTTATTCAAAGTTGCATCCAGTATTTTAATGGTCTGCCGAAGTTCAGCCTTCTCAGTAAAGTAAGTGTAATTTCCTTCCCAAAGTTCGTCGTACTTTTCTTTGGCCCCGATCGGTTGAACCTCACCAACTAGCTCATAGCTTTTGTTAGGCGCGAAGGTAAACTCCGTAACCATTGGTCCTAAGTCAGGATCAAAGTCGGTAGAATAAAGGTACCAGTCTCTGTCAATGGTGACCCGAAAAATTATGTCAATCTCTTCCCCAACCTTCACTTCTTCTTTTGACCAAGCTAGCTGCCAAGTAGCTGGCTGTAGAATTTGACCGGAAGCCAGTTGGCTATTAGCTAAAACAAATGATAGGAAAAAGAGGCAAGAAATGAATCGGATGAGCATGAGTCTCTTTAATAGCGTTCTAGAGTAAGAAAACGCTTACCTACTCCGAAAAGTTGCTCAATCGGCGCAGCCCATAGCAAGTCTGCTCTTAACCGCAGAAAAGAAATCATAAAAATAGCAGCCTACTGACAAAACTAGGCAAATACTTCTTCCGGCTCCGTAATGCGGCGACGATGCACAGGTCTATCATCACCGTCAGGCAGAGTGACACCGGGGGGCAGATCAAGATCAGGAGTGGGAGTCGTAGATATGCCACCATCATCGTCATCATCATCGTCGTCACGAAAGCGAAAATTCCGCTTCTTCATCAGGACTACCATGAAGTAGACCATGATTACATACGCTGCTCCCATAAGTAGCAAATCAATCATAGGACGTTCCTCCGACAGAAATTAAAATTGTGTTCTATAAATCTATAAAAAAAACGTGGGAAATGCGTATTAGTTATCAAAAATAAAAATTTGTTAGTGATGTTACCGCTCCAGTAAGGAAAATTAAAAATTAGTCTCCTCTTCGTTACATATTTTACTACAAACTACCTACGCCAAGGCCTGTTTTCTATTTTGTTGTAACAACATTAGTGCCGAGAAGGCGGTGAATATGCTGAGAATAAAGTAGGCGAATACTACATTAGAACCTATGCCGAAAAAGTGGGCCGAAAATAGCATGATAAAACAAACCCGCATCAACACATTCAGGATACTGAAAATACTATTAACGCGCCCAATCACCTCGTTCGGAATGTACTTGAACAGAAAGGCCAACCGAATTACGCGGGTTCCGGCATTAGTAAACCCAATTAATAGACTTACACCTAAAAATATACCTACCGACTGGGTAGTAGCACTCAACAATAAAGCCCCGGTAGTAATGGCCATCATCACAGCAATGGTCAATACCGGATGTACTGCTCGAAACAAGCGTCCGACTCCAATACCCGCAGAAAGAGCACCTAGTCCGTAGAGAACTTCGGCCCCGCCGAACACGTGACCGCCTGCTCCTAAATACTGGGAGACATAGAGCGGCATAAGCGCGTGGAGCTGTACCAGCATAATTACGAAAATGCTGTGAGAGAAAAAGCCAAACCGGAAGATAGCGGGGTGCTGGCGCAGATAGCGAAACCCGGAGCGAAGCCGTTTGATAAATGACCCTCGTTCAATTTTATCTTCGAAGCGAGGAATGTAGTGAATCAAACTAATGAGTCCAATTGATAGCAAATAGGTGATGCCATCCATTAGAAAAATCTTGTGCATACTCCACGCTTCAATGGTAAGTGAAAAATGGTAGGTCTGACCTAGCAGAGTCAATTCCGGATGCCAGGATAGTCCTTCTAAAAGCAGGGCGGCAAAGGCTCCTGCCAGTACGTTGGTTGATTGGCCTACAATTTCAATCGCTGAGGTGACTTTAGTATATTCGCCTTCTGAACTAATTTCATGGGCAAAGGCGTATAAGTTAGGATAGTGAAGATAGAACCCGAAAATAGTGGTCGCAAATACCCCAACGATGAGCCAGGTAGACAATTCTCCGGCGAAAAAGCCGTAGCTGGCTACCAACAGTAAGATAGTGGCCTCAGCCGTGTTGGTTAACAGAAAAACATTCTTGCGATTGAAGCGATCAACGATTGTTCCGGCAGTTAACCCCCACAGCAGAGTGACGAAAGTAATAATGCCGTACAGTAAGTTAAACTGCGACGACATGCTTTGCTGGGCAAAATACCAGGGCACCGCTAGCATCGTAATTCCTTGAGCAAAACCCGAGATACCGTTAGCAGTAAAAAGAAGAAAGAGCGTGCGCCGATGAGATCGCAAGAGCAAAAAATTTGAGGGTGACTCTGATGCAAACGTTCTGCCCAAGGTTAGGGTTCTAAATGTTAGAAAGTTAAAAGTTACAAGTTTAAAGAACCTGGAGCTTATCACTTTTAACCCGTAACTGTACGAACAATTGACAAACGATAAAGGAATAACAACGTGGAAGCAGCAGGCTAAGGTAAAAGCAGCAAAGTATTGTGCCTATCAGGAGCGTACTCAGCAAGAAGTGCGTGATAAACTTTACAGCTACGGACTCTATTCCGATGCAGTGGAAGAGGTACTATCTGACTTGATTAGTGAAGGGTTTGTAAACGAAGAACGCTTTGCCCAGGCATTTGCCCGAGGAAAATTTCGCAGTAACAAGTGGGGACGGATTAAAATAGAGATGGGGTTGCGCCAAAAGGGAATATCCGACTACTGTATTCGTAGTGGTTTGCGAGAAATTAGCGAAGCAGATTATACCGATACACTTAAAGCTTTAATTCAAAAAAAGTGGAACTCGCTGGAGGGTGAAGACGCTTACGCCCGTAAGCACAAGACCGCCCGCTTCGTACAGGGAAAAGGCTACGAATCAGAGCTAGTATGGAGGCTGCTGGCAGATTTAGAAAATAGCTAATAGTGCACCATCACCTATCAGTTAAACAGTATGTCCTTCCCCTTCTAGTTCTTGAATTTTTGCCTGCTGTCGCTCAATCACAGCTTCGTACTCCTGTGTTTTTCGCTGCATTTCTTCTTGGGTAGCCTGCAACTCTTCCATATTCTGACGCATTTCTTCCTCCGATGCTTGAAGCTCTTCAGTATTTTCCTTCGATTGATCAAGCAGTTGTTTCGTCTTGATATTAGTTCTCACATTAGCTACTACTGAGGCAATAATTTCGCCAACATCCTCTAAAAACGCTATTTGATAGGGCTGGAAAGAGGTAAAGGTTGCTAATTCTAGTACCCCCAGTACTTCCTCGTTAGAAATTAGGGGCACGATTAATAGTGCATTGGGTGTAGACTCGCCCAATCCGGAAGTAATTGCAACATATTGGTCAGGAATCTTAGTAAGATGCAGTGTCTTTTTCTCCAAATATGTCTGACCTACCAACCCCTGTCCGATCTTCACCACTTTATCAGTATGCTTCTTTTTATCGTAGGCATAGCAGCCAACTAGCTCTAATAATGGTACAATATCTTTGTCTTCCTGCAAAAAAAAGAGCCCGCCCTGGTTGGCATCTACATATTTTACTAAATAGGATAGTAATTCATCAGCCAAAGTTTGTGGGTCTTTCTGATGCTTACGAGTGATTTCAGCTATCTTTGAAGTACCTTCGGTAGTCCATAATCGCTGCTGGTCTTTTTGCTTCACTGCTTTCATCTTCTCCCGCATCTGGATCAAAGCACCCGTTAAATTATTCTTATTGGCTTCCCGGTTGCTATCATTGATACCTTCCCAGGTCACGGAATAGTCGCCCTGTGATATTCTCTTAACGAAGCCGGCCGCAGTCTTAAGATCGTTAATAAGGTGGCCGATAAGGCTACTATCCTTCTCTTTTCGGTGATGCACCTGATTGTCGAATAAATACATCCGGTGGCTTTCAGCAAGCTTATTGAAAAGATTTCGGCGTTCAGCCGCCTGGTTTCTAATCTGGTGAATAGCGTATAGTAAAGTAGGTATTCCGATAAGTAATAGTACAATCTGTAAGATAGCAGCGATATCCAGATAGAAATTATAGCGATTTTTAGCTTCTTCGTACTTAGAATGCTCAAAGGCTAGTACCTGATTGGTGTAATCTCGACAGTTATTCCATACTTCAGTGCCTTGATCCCGACCGTAGAGGTTAAACATACTAGCGTCGTTACCTTGCTTCTTGAAAGCTAAAATCTCGTTCAGAGTGTTATAATAACCATTCATAGATTTTTCTACCTCCGTTATGCCATCAGCATTAGCAAACTGATGTTTTTCTAATAAGGCTCGCAACTTTTCAAAATTCCGCTGCAAGCCAGTGTGTGCAGAGTTGTGGGTTGTAAGGAAATGATCAGCGGGTTTTACTAAGTAGCCTCGTACTGATTTATCCATGTCATTCATATACAAATAGATACTATCCACTCGCTTACTCACTGTTTCTACCTGCTCTTTTGTAGTATAGAAACGCTTACTTTCGTAACGCCCGTAAAAGGTAAACAGCGAGCTTGCACCAATTAGGGCAACAGTGAAAAAGATCGCTACAAGAACACTATGCTCTTGAATGAAAGAACGAAATTTCATTTGAGGAATATTGTAGTCTGATTTACCCTAAATATGCGAACAGGTATTAGGTTAAAAAAACAATATACATCCAGAAGAGTACGATGTAATGTTACTCAGATTTGAGGAGGGCTAGATCGATAATTTTATTCCCCAAGCAACTGCTAAAGCGCACCCCGAAATTTTAGGCGCTTTCCACCAACCCTCATGGCAATTGGAAGGTGATGAAAAGGGGAACAGTACAGGCTAAAAAAGTTAAATATCCGTAGGGAAACAGAAAAAATCTGAGTGGTGGATAGTTGAAAATGGATAATGGAAATTTGTCAACTGTCACTTGCCAAACGCATAACCATGGAAAATCAGCAATCTAACAGTAATTTAGCCATCACGATGATTGAATTACCAAATGCTCGCTCTCCAGAAATGGAACTACGTTATACTCATCTTTCTTCAGGCAGAAGCGCATATCCTCATCCGCCGATAACTTATTAAGTCGCTGGGCGTGTGACGTTTGCGAAATCACTCCGTAAAGGTCGTTTTGGGCGTTCTCGTAGAGTAACTGAGCCGCTAGTGCTGAATCTCCTTTTATTTTGAAATCATTAGTAAGTTGAGCAACCAACGCTCCGGCAAACAGAGTATCTTCCAAGTTCATCTGCCCTTTCCACCCAGCACAAAGCACTAACGTATCTTCATCTAGCTCTTTAACTCGATTGGCTAGAGCACTTAAGTTCAAAAAAGCTCCAATCAGTAACTGCTTTGCTGACTTTGATTTTTCAATAGCCAGTGTTCCGTTGGTGGTGGTCATCGCCAGTGATTTACCTTTCAACTCGCCGTTCATTACATCGTAGGGTGAATTGCCAAAATCGAATCCTTCTACTTTTGCGCCATCTCGCTCCCCCGCCGAAAGGTAGTCTAGACGCTGTAATGCCATGCAACCTTCCACGTAGGCGACCGGCATTAGTCGTTCTAAGCCGTGGGCAAAAGCCGTAATCATTGTCGAGGAGGCCCGTAGCACATCAACCACTACCGCGACTTTTTCTACGATAGAGTGCTGGTGTAATAATTCAGGGGTTAGGCAAACTTCTATTGTTTTCAAGGTTATGGTTTTTTATTCGTAATAAGTAGCTGTGTCTATTAAAAATTTATTCACTTCTTTTATTTCCTGGGATGAATCAAGCGTAATATCAAACTCAACTGGAAAGCTTTCATACATCTCAGCTTGATCATCTGAGGGTTCATATTCTAATTTGACAGACATATTAGCATATCCGATAATTCGCATTCCCTCATTAGAAGTTTCTAGTGTCTGAATTTCAATGTCGTTCACCTCGTCCATATATACTCGCGATGCCAGGTCAGATAATTCATCTGGAAAATTATGGGTGAAATACTCCGTTAACTTCTCTTCAATACCATCTATGAAATATAATGGCTTCAATTAATATAGTTTCATCACCCCTTCTAGCTATCATATCAACACCAGAACCTTTTGTTTGGCTTTCTAAAATCACTTCGTAATCTTCACTTCGGTACTTTTCTGCAATCTCCTCCAGCGCAGTCCGCTCGTAAACTACAGAAAGCTTTTCAGGTGATAGCTTCATAACTTCATCTTGTAATGTTCACTTCTCAAGATCCCAATGTGAATATAAACAAAACTTTTTCCTGTAGATAACAGTTCGTCAAAGTCTTCAGCGATGTTCTCATCTATATCATCTAACGTTAACCCTGTCGCTGTGTTGGGTGATAAAGTAAGTACTCCCGCGTAGCGCAACCTTACTACTTTATCATCATTATAGCATTCACCTATTAATGAATCCCAAATGGGCTTACTAATATTATCGGCATCCGGATCATTACTATCTTTCCTAATCTGTTGAAAATAAATGATAATGCCGTACAAGTCTTCATCAAAGACAGTGGCATCAGGATTGTAGTAATGAAATTGTTCTCGCACTTTATTTTGAAAGCTGTCCTTCCGTTTTCCTTTTGTTTGTTACGATGGCGGTTTCCCTTCTACCACTATGGAATACATTATTTTGCAGTATCAATTGGTAGTTGGGGTAACAAAGGGTGGTTTCATGATTTCAGCTTTGAGGCGACGGTTGCGGACACCTACGTAGATATTGCTACCGGGCTGAGCCTGCGTTTTTTCTACGTACCCTAAACCAATACCTTTTTGCAAAGAGGGTGATTGGGAGCCGGAGGTTACCCGACCAATCTTTTCGTCTTGCTCATTGAACAGCTCGTAGCCCGCCCGAGGGATGCCTCGGTCTACCATGACTAAACCAATAAGTCTATTTTCTCCCCCTGACTCTTTTCTTCCTTGGAGAAAAACGGAGTTGGTAAATTCTTTATTAAACTTGGTCACCCAGCCCAAGCCCGCTTCAATGGGGCAGGTGGCATCATCAATATCGTTACCGTAGAGGCAGTAGCCCATTTCCAATCGCAGTGTATCCCGGGCACCCAAGCCAATCGGTTTGATGTCAAAAGGCTTACCCGCTTCAAAAATAGCGTTCCACAGTTTTTCGGCTTGGTCATTGGTAACGTACAATTCAAACCCGCCTGCTCCGGTGTAGCCGGTGGCGGAGATAATTATATCATCAACCCCACCAATATTTCCCTGCTGGAAAGTGTAAAACTTCATCTCGTCCAGCTTAATGTCGGTAATTTTCTGTAGCGTCTCGGTTGCTTTAGGGCCTTGAACCGCGAAGAGGGAAATACGATCGGAAGCATTTTCCATTTCAACTTGTTCGGTATTGTAGTGCTGAATCCAGTTCCAGTCTTTTTCAATATTGGAGGCGTTCACTACCAGCATGTATTCTGCTTCGCTAAGCCGGTACACCAGTAGGTCATCAATGACTCCCCCATCTTCGTTCGGTAGATAACTGTACTGAGCTTTTCCGTCAAACAGTTTAGTAGCATCGTTGCTGGTCACGCGCTGAACCAAGTCCAGGGCTTTGGGGCCGCGAACAAAAAATTCGCCCATGTGCGATACATCAAACACTCCTACACTTTGGCGAACCGCCAGATGTTCTTCAATATCAGAACTGTAGCGAAGGGGCATTTGGTAGCCGGCAAAGGGTACCATTTTCGCGCCTAGCTTCACATGCGTATCGTGTAAAGCAACCTTTTTGAGATTTTCTTCCATAGTTAGGTGTGAACTACTGTCCGTAGCATTTATTTTGGAACCAAAGGTAAATAGAAACTGGATAAACACCCAAATAACGAACCGGACAAGTACTGAACAGTATTCTTATAGTTTATAACGCTATGCCGAAGTACTTTTTCAGCTTTTGGTCGAAATCCCGATAGTTCTCTACTGGAGTTTCGTTTTTCTTACCATCAATTGTCTCAATAAAATTTTTGTCAGTAAGGGTAATCCGTCCATCGGGAGTCAATAGCGAACAAAGTTTGCCCTGAGTGAAAGGCGATTCGGGAGAAGTCTGGTGATAGCGGCACATACCAGCGAAGTCAGTCAGCAAGTGTGGCTCAGGTTTGAACTTATACATCTTTATGTACTCCTGCTGGTCGGTAGTTCGGCGCAGTAAGGTTTCTACTTCATTCAGTTTCACCAACTGATAGTAAGTGTCATCCTGGTGCTGATGATCCTCCGCACTTAGCCGTAGTGGTTCAGGGAAATTGGTGCCAAAGCCCACATCTACCAACCAAGGTTCTTCCAAATGCACCACAATCGCTACGTGACCAAAGTAGGGAGTAAACTGCTGTTTGGGCTGAAAAAATACACTACAAGTGATAAAGTGAGTCGAAAACCCTAGATTTTTGAGCAGTTCATTGAACAATCCATTCACCTCAAAGCAAAATCCACCTCGCTTGTGCCCAACGATTTTGTCATAGAACCGCTCCACATCAATCCGAATTTCCTGCCGCTGATGAATATCCAGATTCTCAAAAGGCACGTGTAATAAGTGCGCTCGCTGAAGGACTTTTAGCGTAGCCAACGTTGGCTCTCGCGAACCAGAGTAGCCAATACGGTTCAGATAAGCTTCGGTATTCATCGAGTGTTATTCCGATGCAGTAGTTTCCTCTTTTTCTACCAGTTTAATCGATTCAGAATTGATACAGAAACGCAGACCACTGGGCGGTGGGCCATCGGGGAAAACGTGGCCGAGATGACCATCACACACATTGCACATCACCTCTACCCGTACCATGCCGTAAGAAGTATCTTTTTCGTACTTAATTACGTTGTCCTTCACTGGCTCGGCAAAGCTGGGCCAGCCAGTGCCCGAATCAAATTTGAGTGCGGAGTCAAACAGCAGCGTATCGCAGCAGATACAGGCATATTTTCCGGGATCGTGCGCGTGGCAGAGTGCTCCCGAAAAGGCTCGCTCGGTTCCTTTTTGTCGAGTAATATGATATTGTTCGGGAGTTAATTGCTCTCGCCACTCTTCCTCAGTTTTCTCTACCCGTCTGTCCGGCTCAGGACTACCCTGATTAGCATATTTTATAACATCGTTCCAGTTCATAGTTCAATAGTAAATTGCGTTTGAAAGTGTAACAGTTTAGGTATGCTAGGTGTTCTCGCCGGTGAGAATGCTCTCAATTTGGGAGTGCAGTGAAGGAATTTTATTAGTAGCTACATCCCAAACTATTGAGTAGTTAATCCCCATATAATCGTGAATTAGGCGGTCTCGCATACCCGCCATATTTTTCCATTCTATCTTATTCCACTTCAGCTTTATGTCGGCAGGAATCTTCTTCGTAGCTTCTCCTATAATTTCTAAGCTACGTACAACCGCCCGTTTCAGGGTTTCGTCTTCTAAAAAATCGGATATTTGGGTTTCATCAGTAACTACTGACTGTATATAAAGGCACTCATCCCGGATGTGCTTAAGGTAAGCGAGCGAATCTTTAGGCATAGACTACCTCCTCAAGAATTTTCGGACCGATATACGGACTCAAGCCCGATTTGGTGATAATCTCTATCCTTTCATCGGTGAAAAGACGTTCTAAATAATCGCATAACGCCATATAGTTATCAAACTTCTCGTATTCCGGTTTAAAGTCAATTAGCAAATCAATATCACTCTCGAGAGTCTGTTCGTTTCGGGCGTAGGAACCATATAAACCTATATTCTTCACCCCAAAACGCGCTATTTGCTCTTGATGATCTTTAATAGTTTCTAGTATAGTTTCCTTTGTTCTCAAGTAGGTCTTATAGTTACTTATACCAAACTAGATTTTAATCTTCTTTTTTGTGCGAGATTTCTTATCAATAGCTCTTTGTTTACTTACAGTTATCCCAAACGACTGACATAACTGCTGCTTCTTTTTAATAGGTATATCAAATAGATATAAATAGCCGACAATCATACTTCGCAATACTGAGTTAGCTACCTTTTCAATAATACCGCTTGAAGCCACAAAACAAAGCTTAAAAATAAGGTCGTTAGTTACTTCTGTAATATTCTGGCTATTAGGTACCCTATCTTTCAGATGTTTACTTTCAACAATTATTTTTTTAACATGATCGGCTATTGATTTTGCATTATCACTCAGGAAGTTGATATAATAGCTTAGTGTTCTAAGACCCAAAAAGTACGTTTCAGATATTATTGTATATTTTTGCTCACCTGACATTTCCCCCCAATACTTCTTTGATATTTGTCCGAGTATCTCTATAGTTTTGAATGCTAAGGTAATTTTTGCGAAGATATCCAGACTATCAATATCGTCAGACTCCTGTAAATCAGCACTTATTTCTGATGTTTCATCAACTTCCTTCTCCAACCTTTCAACCTCGTCTTTTTCCTCTAACTCTTGTTCTATTACCTCCTTTGCATCGACTAACTTTATTATTTCTTTAGGCAATTCATTAATTAATGTATTTATCCGATCTACATCTCCCTCAATCCTAGCTACTACCTCTTTTTCAAAAATTGATTTAGCATTGTTTAAGAGGCAGTCTACAATATACTTGTCTTTCGATAGATGTGTTAGAAACATTACAATACTTGCGTATTCTTCTACATATATCTTCTTACACATCTCATCAATCTTGTTACGGATAGCCTGGTTGGTGATATTATTAGTTAGATACTTTGCTACGAAAAAATAATATATGAACTTGTGGGTTACGATAATACTGTTCTCTGTAACTGATAATAGTCTCGCCTGACAGAGAGTATTTAGTACCTCATTTTTATCAGTATTGACTTGTAGTGTTTTGTTAAAGTCTTTATGTAGTTCAGAAAACTCAGTTTCGTCTAACATATCTTCGTCTCTAGCAAATAATTCTTCACATAACCTAGTCATGAAGCTATAATAGAGACTGATATCATTCTTATCACTAAGTGACCTTGCTAAAGATTGATTTATCAATAGCTCATAATAAAATCCGTGTAAAGTAGATTCTGTCTTTCTCGAGGTACCTGCTTCAATAGATTGGAGTAGAGTTAGAAGATATATGGGGTTTGAGGGAATATAATTCTTACCGACTATTGTGTTGATATAGCTTACAGCTTCTTTTACCTTCCGTCGTAAATCATTCGTATTTATGATCTCATCTTCACGACCTATAGTATACCACCTCTCTACCAACTTGTATCTAAGCTTATGTCCAAATTCTTGAAGTGAATAGACTTCGAATTCATCGAAAGTACTCGAAGCATCTTTGCCGTTGAAAAGCCATATCTTTAGCTTTAGAAGCTCATTCCCAATCAAAATGACATTAGAATAACTGGCTACTAAGTTTTTCAGAAATTGATTTTGAAGATCATCCCGACTTTTGCTAGTCTTATGAAAATCATCTATTATCAGAAGTATTGATTCTTTACTTAAAGTAGAGTAGTCTTGTATGTTATCGTATTGTTTGGAATAAGCCTCTTTTACAGACCGTGTAATGTAATCGCTTCTAACATTTTTTATGTCTTTGCAATTAACGTAAATAGGTATACGGTTATCGTAGTAACATCTTTTAAATAGATGTTTACTTAAAGCTGTTTTCCCACTAGAATCTTCGCCCGTAAATAACAACCTGACATTATTATTAGACTTTAATTTACTGTCAAGTAGGCTCGATAAATTTTTGTATTTGGCTTCACCTACATCTTCTTCTTTTTCAGTAATCCTCTTTAAATCTGGGGATATGTAGATATCATCAAGTTTTATTTCTTTTACTTTTGGATGAGCGAAGTTTGCCCCAGGATTATCTAAGTATTTTTCAAATTCTTTACTGATCTCTATATTCGGTGTTCCTGGCGATATTGTTAACTGCTGACCAACACCATAATACTTTTTTTCCAGATCCTGCAATTCTACAATAGCGTGAACAATTGCCTTTTTTCTTGTCAACCTCCTGTCATTCTTCTTGTCTGCTATTTCCTCTACTTCGCTGTCTTTTAACTCTTTTAGAGATTTTGCATCATAGATGTAGTAGTACTTATTTACAGCATCAGGTGAGGTGATTATCACATAATATATTCCGAAATATGTATAGGCGAGTATCTTTTTATATAGGTTTTCATGTTTTGGAAGTAGCGAGTCTCCTATGTGCTGTACTTTTTCAGCATTGATTAAAAATTCTATAATTCTATCAGAACCTATAAATGATAATTTTTTATACTTCTCATCTCCCTGCATTTCTGCTACCAAACCTGCTGCCTGATGATCTAATTCTTCTGTATGAATAAAGTATCCAAAATCTGCCTCCTTATGAAATACATTGAAATGGAAGTTTTTTATCTCGGTAGATTTGGGCTTTTGCTTTGCCTTACATTCTACCAATAGCTTCTCCTTTCTGACAGTATGATTAGCCAATAGGTCAATCTCTAAGCCAGTGAAGTTTACGTTCTGTTGTATTGTATATCCTTGGGTAGATAGTATATCTCGCATCAACCCTTCGAATATGCTTCCATTTTTAGATTTACGTATTTCGGGATATAGAATAATCTTTACTTCAGACCGCATATTTTTCTTTATAAACTCGTAGTTATTTAATGTTATTAAAGTTCTTTAAATACTCTATAACTTAGTGAGTTACTTTCTCTCTTAACAATGCATACCATAATGACTGTTCCTGCTATTCCAAAGTAAACAAAATTGTCAATTGTAACGGCACAATCTGGCTTAGAACACTACTTTTGTATCTATTCCAACAATACAATATGCCAAAACCACTAATAAAAGCCACTCAAATAGAAGTTAAGATTAGATCAAAGGTTGTACTTCGAAATGTAAGCTTTACAATCAGTGAAGGGGAAGCCTGGGCAGTTACTGGCCCATCCGGTAGCGGTAAAACTACCTTAGCGAACGTGATTCGGCAGCGCCAACCACTTTCTTCTGGAAAGCTAACTAGTCATTTATCGCCAACGGAACGAGTAGTGATGGTAGAACAGCAACATACGTATCGAAACCAAACAGATAATTCCTCTACCTACTACCAAGCGCGGTTTGATAGCATGGACTCGGTAGACTTTCCTTCGGTGGAAGAGGAATTGTGGATAAGTGTTACTATGCCTAAGAATGAAGAGATTGATAGAGTACTGCAACTGTTGCAGATCAGTCATTTACGGTACTCCCGCCTGATTCAACTTTCTAACGGAGAAAATAAGCGGTTTCAGTTGGCAAAAGCTTTGCTGCAACAACCTAAGGTGCTGATTCTGGACAGTCCCTTCATTGGTTTAGATCAGCAAGCTCGGAAGGTTCTGCACAGAATTATCAACCAGCTAATATCAGAACAAATCACCATTGTGCTGATTACCACTCCCAGCGAAATTCCCAACCGTATCATGTATGTGCTGGAACTACAAGAAAATCATTCCGCCCAAACGTATTCCCGCGCTTCATTTTTAGCCCAGCAACCTAAGCAGATAACTTCAGTAGCGACTGAAACGGGAATTCATCGGCAGTTACTAGCAAGGCTATCAACCGAAGCGGATACGTCTTTTGAGGTAGCAATCCGAATGCACAATGTGAGCATACGCTACGGGGGCAAAACCATACTGGACGGGGTGAACTGGCAGGTAAATCGGGGCGATAAGTGGGCGCTTTCCGGCCCGAATGGAGCTGGGAAATCCACGCTGTTGAGCTTAATCAACGGAGACAATCCTCAGGCCTACGCCAACCAGATTTATCTCTTCGACCGAAAGAAGGGTTCTGGTGAAAGCATCTGGGATATCAAACGGCGAATTGGCTATGTCTCGCCCGAGCTTCATCTCTACTTCAATCGTCGCCTTTCCTGTTTTGAAGCCGTAGCCTCGGGGCTTACCGATACGCTGATTAGCGATAAGAATATTTCTACCGAACAAAAGGCGACGGTAGCGCAGTGGCTGAATGTATTTGGCTTGCCTTCTCAGCAAGATAATCCGCTGATGGCGTTGCCACTCAGTGAGCAGCGACTGGTACTATTGGCGCGGGCATTGGTTAAAAACCCTCCGGTGCTGCTGCTCGACGAACCTTGTCAAGGATTGGATACTCAACAAACGCAAAAATTCAACGCAATAGTAGACACTATCTGCCAGCACTTTGATAAAACGCTGATCTACGTTTCTCACTACGAACAAGACATTCCCACCTGCGTGAACCAGCGATTGTTTTTAGAAAAAGGAAAGGCTAGCGTGATTTTGGATTAGGCTTAGAACGCTTTGAGTACTGCTATGATATGGCAACTGGTGTTAGGCGTTTAACCTATTCACATTTCAACTCATCTTACAGTAAACGAGTTACTTTTTAGTCAGTGCTTTATTTGAAAGGAACTACTCTAACCCGTCAATCGCATTTTCAATACCATCCATCTTTCGCTCGGAGTAGGCTCCCGAAGTTGCGTATATGATTTTTCCGGTTTGGTCGAGTAGAAAGAAATAGGGAACGTCTTTTTTCTCAAAATCTAGGGCTTGTTTATAAGGCTTGAGTTTGCCTTGGTAGAACAGAATGTAGGGCAGTAGGCGACTGTCTAGGTTCTTGGCTGCTTTACGTTTAGCGGTGCCGGCGGCAGCGGCCTTTACCCCGGTAAACATCGGAATCAGATACACATCAATATCGTAGGTGAAACTAGCGAACAGCCCACCGCTACCCGGGTTCACCTTTTGCGAAATAAACGTGTTGTACACCGGACTCATCCATGAGTTCAAATCCTTTTCAGACTTTTTAGAGTAGGCTAAACCCACCAAAGTAATCCGGCCTTTCGTATCCTCCGGTAAGTTAATCACCTTATCATCTACCGTTTCGGCTTGCATCTTAGGGAAGGGCTGATTAATGACTGACGAGATCGGGTGACCCGCCGCACAGCATAAAATAATCGCTAGAAAAGATACCCACTGTCTCATAACACTTTTGTTTAGTCTTCTTCTTCAATCACAACTACTGTACCTAACGCCGGGTCACAGAACTACGTGTAAGTTGTTAGCAGAATTTGCCCCGAACAGAGTGAGTCAATACCAAAAAATAAGTACCTTGTCAGACCTTTTTTTACCATCTTTTTTACACTTATGACCTATTCTGTTTCACGCCTTATTTTCTTGATTACTTGGCTGAGTAGCACCGTAGTTTTTGCTCAGAAGGATCTTGCTTACCAAACGCCACCTTCGGCTATTGCTAATTTGGCCAATGCGCCCCTTACCCCCGCGGTAAGTGTCAATAATTCGCACGAATGGATGGTGCTACTAGAACGTCCCGGTTACCCATCTATCGAAGAGCTAGCCCAACCCGAGTTGCGTTTGGCTGGCCTTCGGATTAATCCCCGTACCAACGGGTCTAGTCGCGGTGGCTACTACGTGGGCATGTCGGTAAAACCCCTCGATGGCAGTGAACCCATCTCGATCAATGGCTTACCGGAGAGTCCAAAAATTGAGAACGTAAGCTGGTCGCCCGATGGACAGAAGATTGCGTTTACGGTTACGCAAGAGAGTGGGATCGCTCTCTGGATAGCAGATGCAGCCAGTCAGCAAGCAAAGGCACTAACCGAGCCGGTAATTAACGATGCTATGCGAGGACTACCCTACGCTTGGCTATCCGATAGCAAAACCTTGATTTATAAAGCCGTAGCAACCAACCGGGGCGAGGCTCCCCAAGCTGCTTCAGCCCCTGCTGGGCCGGTAATACAAGAAACTTCCGGCGAAAAAGCCCCCGCTCGTACTTACCAGGATTTACTGCAAGATCCGCAGGATGAAGCGTCGTTCGCTTACTACACTACGGCTCAACTTCATTCGCTGAATATTGAAACTGAGGAAAGTTCAGCTATCGGAGAAGCGGCCATCTTCTCTGAGGTATCTCCCTCACCTGACGGAAACTATGTTCTGGTGACCAAAGTACAGGAACCCTTTTCTTATTTAGTGCCATACTATCGTTTCCCAATCGCAGTAGAGGCTTGGAGTCCTTCGGGTGAAGTAGTTCAGACCATTGCCGAAATTCCTCTGGCTGAAAGTATTCCTAAAGGGTTTGGTGCCGTTCGGGAAGGCCCACGGAGCTTTACTTGGCGAAACGATCAGCCCGCTACACTGTACTGGGTAGAAGCGCAAGATGGTGGCGACCCTAGTCAGGAAGCTGAAGTACGGGATCAGCTATTCTTCCTGGAAGCTCCGTTCGACGGTGAAAAGCAAACGAGCATTCCAATGAAGTTGCGGTACGGAGGGGTTACCTGGGGAAATGACGACTTAGCGATTGCCTCCGAGTGGTGGTGGAGCAACCGTCAGCAAATTACTTCGTCCTTTAATCCTACCGGAGGGGAAGATTCCAAAACGGTTCTGTTCGACTACTCTTTTGAAGATCGCTATAACAATCCGGGTAATTTTGAAACGGAAGCAAACCAGTACGGACGCTCAGTACTACTGACCGATAAGAAAGGGAAGACGCTGTACCTGAGAGGGCAAGGCGCCTCCGACGAGGGTAATCGCCCGTTTGTAGATGCTTTCAACTTATCGAGTCAGGAAACGGAACGCTTGTGGCAGTCCGAAGCTCCGTACTACGAATATCCGGTGCAAATCCTGGATGCGAAAGAAAATACGGTGCTCACCCGTCGCGAGTCGCGAGAAGAACCACCCAACTACTTTGTCCGGGACTGGAAATCAGATCAGCTAACCGCGCTTACTGAGTTTTCGCATCCGTATCCCGAGCTTAAAAATATTGAAAAGCAGGTAGTGAAATACGAGCGCGAGGATGGAGTTGCTCTGCAAGGTGATTTGTACCTGCCGGAAGGCTATGAGCCTGGTGATGAAAAACTTCCCGTGCTGATGTGGGCGTATCCTAATGAATTTAAGAGTGCCGATGCAGCCAGCCAGGTACAAGGCTCTCCTTACGAATTTATCCGTATTGGCTGGTACTCGCCCCTGTTCTGGGTAACCCAAGGTTACGCCATTCTGGATGACCCGAGTATGCCGGTAGTGGGCGAAGGCGATGAGGAGCCGAACGACACTTTCCGTAAGCAACTGGTAGGCAATGCGAAGGCGGCTATTGATAAATTGGTAGATATGGGCATTGCCGATAGCAGTCGAGTAGCCATTGGCGGTCACTCCTACGGAGCCTTTATGACGGCTAATCTACTGGCGCATTCGGATCTGTTCGCCGCCGGAATTGCCCGAAGCGGTGCCTATAACCGCACTTTAACCCCCTTTGGTTTCCAGCGGGAGGAACGAACCTACTGGGAAGCCCCGGAAATTTATTATCAGATGTCGCCCTTTATGCACGCTGAAAAAATCAACGAACCCATTTTGCTAATTCACGGTGAGGCTGATAACAATTCCGGTACATTTCCATTACAAAGTAAACGCTACTTTAATGCGCTCAAGGGGTTAGGAGCTACCGCTCGTTTGGTGATGTTACCTCACGAGAGCCACGGTTACCGAGCGCAAGAATCGGTTTTGCACATGCTGTGGGAAATGGATCAGTGGCTGGATAAATACGTGAAAAACAAAGATATGGTCGAGACCGCTCGACAAGGAGAAGAAGAATAAACAACACATATGGAAACAATGACATTAACCCAGGATATGCAAGAGGTACTAAATACTTTGGGCATACAATCTGTAAACCCAGCCTACAGCACAGGGCAAAAATCAGGAAGTACTGATGGAGAAAGAACAACCCGTGATATTCACTCCCCAGTGGATGGCTCGCTGATTGCTACGGTGCAAATGGCAAGTGTAGCCGACTACGATCAGGTAATTGAGCAAGCTCAGAAGGCTTTCAAAACCTGGCGAATGATGCCCGCCCCTCAGCGGGGTGAGATTGTCCGGCAAATTGGTAACCGACTGCGGCAATATAAGGAGCCGCTTGGTAAGCTGGTAACCTACGAGATGGGCAAAATCTATCAAGAAGGGCTGGGCGAGGTACAGGAAATGATCGATATCTGCGATTTCGCGGTGGGTCAATCGCGGCAGTTGTACGGTTTTACCATGCACTCGGAACGTCCGCAACACCGTATGTACGATCAGTACCACCCGCTGGGAATTATTGGGATTATTTCGGCCTTTAATTTTCCGGTGGCTGTCTGGGCCTGGAATGCTATGTTGGCTGCCGTCTGCGGTAATGTCTGTATCTGGAAACCTTCCGAAAAAACTCCGCTTACGGCTTTGGCTTGTCAGAAAATCGTGGCGGAAGTGCTAAAAGAAAACGATCTACCCGAAGGTATCTTCAACCTAATTATCGGCGATGCCGAGATTGGTTCTAAAATGGCTCACGACCGCCGGGTTCCTTTAGTTTCGGCCACCGGTTCTACCCGCATGGGCAAAAAAGTAGGGGAAGCCGTGGGGGCTCGTTTGGGTCGCTCACTGCTAGAGTTAGGTGGTAACAATGCTATTATCATCACCGAACACGCTGACCCGGAAATGGCTATCCGAGCCACGGTATTCGGCGCAGTAGGAACCTGCGGACAGCGTTGCACGTCCACCCGTCGGTTGCTCATCCACGAGAGCCGTTACGATGAGATAAAAGAGCGATTGCTCAAAATCTACCCTACGCTTTCTATCGGTAATCCGCTCGATGAAAAGAATCTAGTGGGTCCACTCATCGATCAAGATGCCGTAAATAGCTTCAAGAACGCTTTGCAAAAAGCGCAGGAAGAAGGTGGAAAGCTACTGGTTGGCGGAGAGGTACTGAGTGGGGAAGGCTACGAAGGTGGTAATTACGTAACCCCCGCTCTGGTAGAAGCTGAGAACTACTACGAAATTGTGCAAGAAGAAACCTTTGCTCCTATTCTGTATCTAATTAAGTACCAAGGCGACGTACACGATGCGGTAGCTACCCATAACGCTGTGAGCCAGGGGTTATCATCGGCAATATTTACAACTAACATACTGGAAGCCGAAGCTTTCCTTTCGCAGCGAGGTTCCGATTGCGGTATTGCTAACGTGAATATTGGTACTTCGGGAGCGGAGATTGGTGGAGCTTTTGGTGGCGAAAAAGATACGGGCGGAGGGCGCGAGTCCGGTTCCGATGCATGGAAAGTGTATATGCGCCGTCAGACCAATACCATTAACTACAGTACCGAGCTACCGCTGGCGCAGGGAATTAAGTTTGATATTTAAGGACAGTAGGCGAAAATACAGTCTGGAATAACG
The DNA here is from genome assembly GCF_030506325.1 of Tunicatimonas pelagia. Taxonomy (NCBI): domain Bacteria; kingdom Pseudomonadati; phylum Bacteroidota; class Cytophagia; order Cytophagales; family Catalimonadaceae; genus Tunicatimonas; species Tunicatimonas pelagia. Next base: position 2,932,103 of record NZ_CP120683.1, read on the forward strand.
TAGTTCGCTTCCAAACTGTATTTTCTCACAGCTACTTCTTCTTTATAGGTAGCGAGTAACCTACACTGACGTTAAAAATAAAGGGAGTGTTATTGATCCCTGCCTGCATTGCTTCGTGGGTTTCGGTTTGCCCAGTTAAGCGATTATCGTAAGTAAACTCATTACCATTCAATGATGAGCTAATCCGAGGCCAATACCGGATGCTGGGGGCGACCATAATTCCGTTCAAGGCATTGGTTTTTTTAGCAAACGGACACCAGTTAACGTAGGCACCCACTCCTAAAGAAAAGGTGTTGTAGGAAACAATTTCTTCCTCTATCTCCAGTGGAGTATCGCTGTCGTAGCTGATCTCAAAGCGGTGCCATTTCGGCTCCAGGCGGAGGTTAAACCAGTGATTGAAGCGATAGCCCACGCCAAACCCGGTGGTGTAGGGCATGTGTACTTTCAACTGTTGATCGGCCAACTCACCCGATACCGTATTTCCCGAAAAATCTAGCAAAACCCCGTGAGAATAATCAAACGCCAACCGCTTGTAGAAGAAGTTGCCTTCAACATTAAAGCCATTAGCAAATATGGGCTGGTTCAGGCCAAATAAAAGGTTAACGCGCGTATCTAGCGAAGAATTTTCATTTTGTGCTTGAGCAGATTGCGCGTAATAGAGAAAAAAGAAGATAGCTATGATTCCTAGTACTTTGTTCATCGTTCTATTGATTTCTGTTGAATAATGATACAAAGAGACGAAAAGTACGACTAAGCTCTATTCACATTTGTTAACTTCGGTTTAAGCTACTTTTTTTTCTAATTCTACTGAGCGATTGCGGTTTAATACCCAAATAGGCAGCTAAATAATACTGCGGAATGCGTTGAACCAACTCTGGCTTTTGCTCAATGAGTTGGCTGTAGCGTTGCTCGGCCGTCAGCGTAGCGAGGTTGTTGGCGTGCTGAGAAGTATTAATAAATGCCTGCTCTACTTGGTAGTTTTGTAGAGCCATAAAGCGGGGATGCGCTCGAAATAGGGATTGTAAACCATCGCGATCAAATACATAAATGAGAGAATCTTCCAGGGCAATGATGTTCATCTCTGAGGGCTGACGGCTAGAGAAACTTTTTAAGTGGGCGACCCACTCACCTTCCTTGGCAAAATCACAGGGAGCTGGTTCGCCATCGTTGTTGGCGTAGTGCATGAGCAACCCCCGACTCACATAAGCGATTTCCTGGCTTACTTGTCCTTCCTTCAGAAGAAAGTCGCCTTTAGCAAGCTGTCTGGAACGAGCGATTGCCGAAAATGCAGCCAACTCCTCACTGCTGAACTGCTCAAACTGCTGAACATTCCTGATAAGATCGTTCATACTCCACAATTTACGAAAAGCGCGTAGTGAAGAAAAGTAAAACTACTCCCGTCAATAATAAAACCAGGAAAATGTAGAAAATAAAGATTAGATATGACCGAAAAACAAAAAAGCCCGATAAAACCGGGCTTTTTTGATATTGTAAGTTAAACCACAAAAAGGAATAGAATGATCGTGTTCAAATTACAAAATTTTTAATAAAATGGAAACTTTATTGGCTTTTGTTAGTGCTCTCGAAAATCTTATCGGCTGAGTTGGCGACAAAGCCTTGGTATAATTCCCCACTAGATTGCGGATAACGCTGGGCAAATTCATAGTAGCAAGCGGGTACCGCGAAAGTGCCATCGCTAAAATTCACTTCTACCGTATCGGCCAGCGTAGAGGATTGTTCTAAGTACACATCTTTTGATCCTTTCACCTCACCGCCACTGTCGTTCATCTTAAAGCCATTCTGCTTAATGAACTCATTTACTTCTCGAATATCGCTGAAACTATTAAGTGCGTTAACAAATACCGTAAAGTGGTTGGGCCGATAACCATGAGCGGCCATCCAAGCAGCGTATTCGCTCTTAGTGCGAAGTTGCTCGTAGGTTTCGTTACTCACCTCCCAAGGGCGGCCGTTAGAGCAAAATTCAAATTGCTGGGTAAGGTAGTCAGGTACCTGATCAATTAACTGGTTTACGATGTCTTGCAACTCGTTGTCAAACTCTTCCAGCTTTAGCTCGCTGATGAAGATTTTGGGCATTTGCCCATCAGGGTGCTCGTAGTGTTTGGCGTAAAGCTTCTTAGCCGTAAAATGATAGTCTTGGCGGTATTCGTAACCACTTTCTAAAAAAGGTATAGCCAACACATCAATTGTTACTTTGGGGTGATTAAAGGTACGGAGGGCGATATGGTCGTTTTGCACCTGATCGCCTCGTTCCAGGAACAAGTTGTAAATTTTCAAAGCTTGTGGGTTCATGGTGGTATAATCCTTCCACATTTTTTCCAGCAAGTCGGGTAATGTTGTCGTAGCCATTATGAAAATTTTTTGGTAAAACATTAGTTGAAATACATATGTAAGTAAACGCTATGATAACCACAATGCTTTACTCGAGGATTGTATATTTTTATAGTAATTTTTTAAGGGACGAACCTATTTGTTCAGGAAGAACCCTCTATCTATTGGTGCCGATGTAGGATGTAAAATATATCTCGCCAATGGATTCAATAACCCTGAAAATATCGCGCATAAGTACTTATACTTATTTTACGAAGAGATAAGTACAAAGGCAGAAAATTTAAGCAACAACCCAGTATGACCATTAGAAAACATATTCTTTCGTCTTTACTTTTCGTATTCCTACTTACCTTTATTTCGCTAGGAACGTCCTTATATTACCTAAATCGACTAGGTACTACTTCCACAGAAATGCTTCAGGAAGATTATCAACTGGTAAAAGTATCCGAAGAGCTTATGGTTTCTTTGGTAAAGCTAGACCGAGCCTTGGTGATGCTCTGTATAGATAGCACTTCTACTCAAGAAGAAGAAGCTCTTTTAAAAATTGTTGCCAGTGAAGAGGGCGTCATCAAAAATTATATATCAACCATTGAGGCAAATCAGTTGGAAGGAAAACGCTCAGAAGCTTCTGTTGAGCTAAAGAATAACTACGCCCGCTACCAAAAAAACCTGAACAAAGTAGGTAGCGTACCTGATCCAGATGAATTATATCTCAGTTTGCTACGCTGGCAAAATGAGGTGGTTCGGGCCAATTGCTCGGATATTATAGAGGCAAGCCATATGGCACTGAAGAACAAAAATGAAGAGTTGCAAACCCTATACTTGAAAGCAAAAATTAACACATTTTTAGTCTGTATTATGGTGCTGATAAGCGTTGCTGTGGTAATGGATAAGGTGCCAAGCTGGATTATGCAGCCAATCAGTGATTTAACCGGCCGGGTAAAAAGGCTGATGCAACAGGAAGGAGAGTTTGAAGAAGCATTAACCTCTGACCGAGACCTTGAAGACTTAGCAAAGTCTATTAATTTGGCGGGAGAGCGTTTGAAAGCTTCGGAGGAGAAGTTCTGGCTTATTACGCAAAACTTATACGACATTATTTTCTTTTGCACTCCTAACACTAAAATTTTCTATACCACCCCTTCCATTCAGCAAGTGCTTGGCTACACACCCGAAGAATTAATTGGCCGATCTACCCCCGACTTACTACATCCCGAAGATATATCGCGCATAAAACCAGAAATGACTCAGAAAAGAAGTGTAGAAGTCCGGCTGAAAAATAAGCAAGGTGATTATTTATGGCTAGAAACAACCTTAACCATTCACCAGAACGAGCAGGGTGAAAAGTTATATATTCAGTACACAGCTCGGGATATTAGCGAACGAAAGAAAGCTGAAGCCAAGATAAATAGTGCATTGCTTAACGAGAAGGCACTCAACGAAAAATTAACTCAAGCTAATCAAGAATTGGATAAACTGGTGTACAGTGCATCGCATAACCTCCGGTCGCCGCTTACCTCAATTCTGGGGCTAACCTCACTGCTAAAAGCAGCTACTCGAAAGAAAGAGCGACTAGAAATTACTGAGGGGATAGAAGAAAGTATTCATAAGCTGGATGAAACTGTCAGGGATATTATTGAGTACTCCCGTAATGGGCGTACTGAGGTAGAGATAGAGCAAATAGATGTTGAGCAAGTAATAGTTGATGCAATTCGAGATTTACAGTACTTGCAACCCACCGACCAACCTGTTGATATTAACCAGTACACTGACCCTAAGTTACAATGCTACTCTGATCGCAGACGGGTTAGGGTTGTTCTTACCAATCTTATTTCAAACGCAATTAAGTACGCAGATACTGAGAAAAAGCAATCTACCCTTCGGATAAACGCAACCAGACAAGGAGGTAACCTAGTGCTTACCCTGGTAGACAATGGTATTGGTATTGAAAAAGAAGTGCAAAGCCAGGTATTTGATATGTTTTACCGGGCAAGCGAGCAAGCATCGGGGGCTGGGCTGGGATTGTATATTACAAAAGAGATCGTAGAGAAGCTAGGAGGCGCTATTGTACTTACCTCTACCCAGGGTAAAGGTACCTCGGTAGAAATAACCATTCCGGATATGAAGCCAGCCAATTTGGCACAATTCAGTGCGAATAGGCAGATACCAAAGAACGCGTAGCATTCTGAAACACAATACCTAAGCCTTCTAATTCCTGCAAAATAGGCTGATAAATCTCCTTATGCACCGGAATAGCCAACCCTGCCTGTGATACCTGATTATTCAGAATAAGTTTTGCTGCGATTCCTAGCGGATAACCTACAGTTTTAGCCATTCCTGAGAGATGGTTCAACCGTCCGGTTACTGCCAGTGATGAAGTAGTGAGCAAATCTTCCCCGTTGAGCTGATACCCCACCAAGTGCTGCATCACAATCATATCTTCATTTTGTGGTTCGGTCTGCCACTTTTCTTCCAGCAGTTTTTGCAATACATCAGCGGGCGATGCTTTGGTCAGGCCAATAGGTTTTTCTTCAAGCAAGCCCAGCCAGGTAATCCGATCCATCAGCTCGGAGGTAACGTCCGTTCCAATGTATCGACTAAAATTAGTGACTAAGCTATCTTCGCTGTAGGGTAAGTAGGCTCGTACAAAATCGGCGTAAGTCATATTCTCCAGATTACGAACTTCGTAACTATCGTCGGTCAACCCTAGCTGAACAAAAGCGTTCCAAGCCGCGCAGAAGCCAGGTCGGCGCAAAGTGCCCCGCAGAATAGTTTCAGCCTGGTGAATGCCGTACAAATCACGGTACTTTAGTGAGTCACGGTTGGGGTACGACTCAAAGCGTCCGTAATCCGGTACCTCCACCGCACTCAAGCGTTTGAATACATGGTGGTGCGGAATATTTTTATAGCGACCTCTAAATAGATATTGCGCCGTACCAAACTTTCCGGCTAGCACTACATTACGAGGGTTCCAGGTAAATTTGTACCGCCAGGGGTTATCATCTGAACCGGGAGCCATTAGCCCTCCGCAGGAAGATTGAAAAGAGGTTATGGTACCACCCTGTGCCTTCACTTCATCAATAAGTTTCATGGCTGACATATGGTCTAAACCCGGGTCGAGGCCACACTCGTACAAAAAAGTTAGGCCCTTATTTTCAATATCGGTTCGCAGCTTTTTTACATCGTCGCTCACGTAAGAAGCCGTAATCAGATTTTTCTGTAAGGCCAAGCAGGAATGCACCACATGAATATGAAACCGCGCCGGTAGCATCGATATAACTAGGTCAGCCTGTTTAACAATACGGTTGCGCGCCTCTTCATTAAGCACATCAATTTGCTGAGTTTCTATAGTAGGATATTGCTGCTTAAGAACGGCAACCGTTTGCTCCGAAGCATCGGCCACAACGATCTGCCAGTGGTACTGTTGACGTTGCTCACATAAATACTGAATAAGGGCGGTGGAGGAGCGTCCCGCTCCCAAAATAAGCAGTTGTTTCATATACAGTTTACCTTTTTAAGCATAACGCCGAAATAGTTTCTTTCCTTACAGGTATGTACGGTTTATCTGAAGAATAGATTAATCCTTATTTTCAGAGATATTCTCCGAAAGCGCGTACCAATTCACTTGGCGCGACAGGTACATTACCGCCGCCAGAATTGCAAACAGGGCTAGGCTACCTACCAGCAGGGCATAGTCTTGTAGTTGCAAAAGAATAAAGATAAATCCGTACAACAGCAATAGTAGCAAAACCACCAACCCGGTAAGTTTATTATCCTTCAGTACTCCCCGAACGTATACCCCGACTAGTGCAATAGTTGCTAAGCTAGCGATGACGTAGGCCAATGCAAAGGATACATGCTCGGAGATAGCCAGCAGGAGCGCGAAGAATAAACACAGGGCTAGCCCAACTAAAATGTACTGAATAGGATGGATACGGCGATAATGACGGATTTCCGTGAAGAAAAAGATAAGAAATGTAAGAGCAATGAACATGATAGCGTACTTCACCGTGCGTAGCGATTTTTGGTAAGTATCTACTGCTTGCAGCAAATTAACCCCAAAGGCATAACTACTATTGGTTGTAGCCACATCTTCGGGTAGGGCGTAACGGTCTACGTACGGTTCCATTGCCGAGCGATTAGAAAGGTTGAAACGAAACTGACTGTTCTTCCAAACTTGAGGAAAGTTTCGGTTCAAGTGCAAAACCTCCCAGTAGGCGGAAAACCCCTGCTCACCAACCTCTCGTTCATCAGGCAGAAAGGAGCCAGAAAAGCTGGGGTGCGGCCAGGGCGAGGTCATATCTATTCGGGTAATTCGTCCCATTGGTAAGAACTGTAGCGATTGGCTCCCGTTCAGATCTAGTGCTAGGCGAAAAGGAATGAGGGTATTATTTTCTATCAGAGGCACCCTCGTTTGAACACCGGAGGGTAGTACGTCGGTGGCGGCTACTCCCGGCTCAAAAGTGTACTGATGGGAATTCCACTCAACTGCAACCGCTTGGTTAATCCCTCGCATATCGGGAATACCTAGCGATAGCGCCGTTTCCGAACGAAGTAGTTGGCTGCTGTCTACTCCCACCGTACCCCAATCGGGCAACGTAAAGGTGCCTTCTATCTGTAACTGCGCCTGATACACAATAGCTTGGTAAATACCACGAGCGCGTTTTTCAGGCAAAATTTTCACTCGTATACCCAGCGAATCGGGCAGTACGTGGATGTATTGAACGCTCCGGCGGGTACGATTATCCTCCGCAACGGTAATTACTTCGTACGGCACTGTCAGTATCGGTCCCCCTATGGTTTGGGCATTACTCCACAGACTACTTATATTCTGAATGGCATCTTCCCGATACCGCGACCGCTCGTGAATTAAGCTTTCAATCATTGCGGTAGGAATCAAGAGAAGTAGCACCAGTATCCCGATAGAGATAAGGCGCAGGGTTACCGAATTTCGTACCCATCGGTTCAGGCGTTCGTACAGGGTTTGATCAGATGCAGACATACGGCTATTTACCACGATTGAATAATAGTAACGGTACAATACGAAGTTTATTAGCCAACCGACCCGTTACGGTAGGCAGAAGCAAAAATTTGTACCACCCTTACTGACAGTTCAACCCATTATTTCAACAACTCACACCACTTATATAATTTTTTTAGCCTTTTAATAAGACATTATTCCTCTAAACAAGTTAGAGAGACGTACTTGAAAATCATATCACACAAAATTTTTTTTGACAATGGAAAGACCAATTATTAATTTTTATCGTCTGTTCCGCTTTACCGGAGCCTTTTGTCTGAGCTTGTTATTTCTGGCCAGTTGCAACGATGATGACAATGGTGGCGATCCGCCTAGTCCGGCACCTACCCAAAACATTGTAGAGATTGCTGATGGCGACGACCGATTTGATACATTGGTAGAAGCAGTTATAGCAGCTGAGCTAAATGATGATTTATCTGGCACTGGGCCGTTTACCGTTTTTGCCCCGACCGATGCTGCTTTTGATGCATTGATAGCTGCCACTGATGGTATTAGTTCCTTAGAAGAAATCAGCACTGCGTCGCTGATCCAGATTTTGCAGTACCACGTAGCCAGTGGTGCCTTACTTTCGTCCGCACTGGAAGAGGGGCAGACCGTTCCTACGTTGCTAACCGGAGAAACTCTTACCATCGGGGTCAACGGAAATGCAGTAACCGTGAATGGGGTCAACGTAGTGGTAGCCGACATTGAAGCCACCAATGGTGTAATCCACGCGGTAGACCAAGTACTGGTTCCCGAAGGATTTGTGATTGTACCAACTCCGAAAACTATTGCTGAAATTGCTTCTGAAACCGAATCACTAAGTTCGTTAGTTGCTGCTTTAGGACGAGTATCTAGCTTGTCTGATGCCGCCGGTGATGAGACCAGCACACTAACCGTATTTGCTCCTACCAATGATGCTTTTGCAGCTTTATTAACTACGCTGACTGATGCTACCGGAAACCCTTTCGAGAATTTAGACGATGTGCCCGATTATGTGCTGGAACGAGTATTACAGTACCATATTTTAGGAAGTGCCAAAACAGCCGAGCAACTGACTGATTCCGAAGAAACACTAGAAGGAAGTAGTATTAGCGTTGATGGGACAACGATCAATGGTAGTGTTAATGTGGTAGATGGATCAGCCGATATTGTAGCGAGCAATGGTATAGTTCATGTGATTGACGCTGTACTGGTTCCTGAATTTATTCTGAATAGCTTAGGCACTGTTCTAGAGCCTGCTATTTTTGATGCCGAAGGACGATTTACTACGCTAGTAACTGCCGTTGAAAGAGCGGAACTTACTGGTGCGCTTACTGATGACGATGCTACTTTAACGGTGTTTGCTCCTACCAACGATGCATTTGCCGCCTACATTGATGGCAGTGCCTTTGCCGATGCCTCGGAGTTATTGGCTTCTGATATGTTGGATGATATTTTACTGTACCACGTATTAGATGCCACTGTTCTCTCATCAAATATTATTGCGGGATCATCTTCAGTACCTAGTTTTGATATCAATCAAGATGGTATAAGCCCAGAAATCTATATTAGCAACAATGGTGATGATGGTATCTTCCTGAATGGAAGTTCGCAAGTGGTTGCTCCTGACTTAGAAGAAGCAAACGGCGTAGTACACGCAATTAATGGTGTGTTAGTACCACCCATGAATTCTATTACTGATATTGTAGCAGCTTCTGCTGCTGATGCTGATAACCCTCAGTTCACCTTACTATTAGCAGCTCTACAAAATGCTGATGATACTGATAGTGATTTAGTTGAGGTGCTAAGAGGTAATGGGCCGTTCACCGTATTTGCCCCTACTGATGATGCCTTCATCGCGGCTGGGTTTGCTGATGCTGACGCTATAGCTAATGCTGACGCTGCTACGTTGCGGTCTATCTTACTCTATCACGTAGTTTCTGGAGCGGTATTTTCTACTGATTTGGCCGATGGATCTGTAACTACCATCGGAGAGGAAGAATTTATAGTAAACGTTGCTGATCCAGTAACTATCGCTGACCTTAACGCGGATAATGAAGACGCTGAAGTAACCAGCGTAAACATTCTGGCAACCAACGGAGTCATTCACGTAATTAATCGGGTATTGCTTCCTGAATAAAAAGAAATCAGGTCTAGATTATATTTCAGGCAGATGTTCCCCGGGGCATCTGCTTTTTTAATTTATTAAGGATATGGCTGAAATTCTCGTATTATTTCACCATTTTTGTTATGAATCTACTTAGATTTTTTGGGTTGCACTAGTCGTTGTGACGCTTTAGAAGTATTGGTAACGACCCAAAGGGTGATTTTTTAGTTTTACTGAAGTTCAACAGCTTCATTACTTATTTTTTGATGTTAGCTTATACTTTTCGGGTCGCACTATGCGGCATGTTTTTATTCTTACTTTTCTTCTCGGCCTCCGCTCAAAAAAACCAGTTATACGAGGGTCGATACCAGAACGAAATTGGCGAGCAAGGACAAGCCCGTTTCTACTACGACCAACCCCGCCGCTCGGAGGAAAAAATACTGGATGGCGACTTCTACTTTACCGTAACCTACACCGACTCGGTGAAGGAAAACCTGCTGATAAAAAAAGTATACGAAGGGGCATACAAAGAGAACCAGAAGCATGGAGATTGGAACTACGATTTTAAGGAGTACGAAGTAATTCTTCAGGATATTGAAGACGTAGAACTAAAGTACAATGTAAACGGTAACTACATTAACATTCGGGGTACGTACGACGAAGGGTCACCGATGGGCGAGTGGACGTATCGTGAAGATTCTATGCGGAACAGTGAATACCTTAGAACGGTACGCCGGGGTATTGCCAACTTTCGCGATGGCTACCTCTCGGGCTCGTTCACATTCAATAAAGAATCAGAGCAGGACACTTACCGTGTACAGGGGCAGTTTGATGAAAATGGCCGAATGAACCAGCAGTGGGAGATCTGGTACCGTACCGATAGCACGGTAGTTGAAGAAAGTAGAACCTACCGTCAGGGTTTACTTACCTCACTCGTCCGCATTGATCAGGCTACGGGTAAGGTAATTGATAGCCTTATTTACGATGAGGTAATTGCTAACTTAGAGAAGCTCAAGTCAACAGATACTGAGTCACTGGGTTTTAAGGTTAGTCGCCAGGGGTTCGGTTTGTTATTTGACCTCGGCTACCCAAAGGGGGCGGTGAAGAAAACCCGACAACGAGCGGGTAATAACATCATCCAGCGAGCCCTCAACAATTTTGTTAGTGTTGACCTACAGACCAACGAGATTCAGGGGCGCAAACCCGTTGAACTGGCGGCTACCAGTCGATTTAAATACGAAATCAGCGAAGAAGAACAAAAAGCCATTGAAGAGTTGAACCGTAAGGTCGATTCACTCAAAGCTCAGATCAGTCCCCTAGCCCGCAACGAAGCCTTTGAACTCAATCGCCAGCGTAATGATTCCCTAGCCCACATATTTACCTACTTCAGTAAGCTCGATAGTCAATTGACCGTACTTGACTCAGTAGCCACTTTTATGAGTACCCCGAAGTATCAGTACGTTGACCCCCAAATACTGTTCGGTGACTCGTTAACCTTTGCCAAAAAGACGGATACACTCAACTACGTAGTTGATGGCGGGCCCCGGCAGTACGTAGTTCAACTGCCGGGGGAACCTTACGATTCGGTTAGCCTGCCGGTTCGGCTTAGTCAGTACGTGAACGACCTGATGGTTTTCGTTCCCCCTAGGCTTGCTTTCGTTCAGGGTGAGCTAACCAGTATTGAGCAGGAGGGGGTAAACCGGGCGTTGGAAGAAAAAATTAGCCAAAAACACAAGACAGTAGACAGTCTGTACATTCGTACCGGAGAGACCCCTAATTCACTGGAAAGCATGATTTATCAGGCGTTTGTAGATGGGCGGGTAAACCAACTGGAGCGTCGGTACAGTAAGGCTAACAATTTTATTATCAAACAGCAGATTGGTGATAGCATTTACGCGGTGCTGGATACACTACACGCCTTGCATACCCCACTGGACACAATCCCCGAGTACGCCCAGCTGATAGATGAAACGTACACCGAGAAAACCTTCGACCCCTATACTTTCAGCTACGATTTTACCCGACGGGCGAAGAAAGAATTGTACGAAAAAGCGGCCGAGCAACTTTATCAGTACTTGCTGGTGCAGTTGGCCGAAACGCGCGATTACCGCCAACTCATTCCTCGGGCTAAGGAGATTGTTGCCCTGTTTGACCGACTGATGGAATTATCGAAGGAAAACACCCGCAAGTTAGAGCGAAGGCTCCGGCGGGTGCGCGATCCGCAAGAAATAAAAGAACTTATTGGACTCGTCTGAGCGAATCTTATCTGTAAGCTATGCACCAAAGATTTACGCTATTTACGTTACTCTTTTTAATATTTGCACTGCCCAACGTAGGTTGGGGGCAAGACCTTACTGAGGCCCCCGATGATCCGCAGATTCCTGATCGGGTAGTTAATCGCCAAACCGGAATTTGGCACGGAGTATACACCAAGTACCAAATAGGTGAGCGCCTGTTTTATTACGGTGAGTACCACGTGCGCCGCACCGATTACTACCAAAACATGCGTAACCTTTACCTGCGGTTTGGGGTTACTTACTTGCTGGACAAATACCTGGAAGTGACCGGGGGCTTTGTAAACCCCTACACCTGGGCTTCCGACCCGGAAGATACCGAACGTTTTGACCCCGTGGTGCCGGAGTTCCGCTTTTGGGAGCAACTGCTCTATGTACAATCGGTGGGGCGAGTTAAATTCTACCATCAGCTTCGGTTCGAGCAGCGGTGGAAGCGAAAGAATGATATTGGTGCCGACTATAAATACTCTAACCGATGGCGGTATCGCTTTACAACTTACGTACCGATCAACGACTACACTCTACGGCCCGGTGTGCTGTTCGGGTCATTCTACAACGAAATTTTTATTCAGAACGGCAAGCATATTCAGTACAATAATTTTGAGGAAAACCGAACCGTACTTGGGTTAGGCTATATTCTGAATAATAGCTTACAATTTCAGGCGATGTACATGTGGACTTACGGCCAGCAAAGTGCCTTTGAATTCCGCCAACGTGATATTATCCGCTTCAACATCTACCATAATCTGGATTTGCGGAGGGATCGCTAAAGGTCGTCCAACGAAAGGCTACAGAAACTTTTCAGAGTATAAATGATCCTTGAGTAAATAGTAACCACTTATCTTAGCAATTATGGATCAAACTACCTCTGGAAAGAGCGATAATCACTTCATTTCAATAGCTATTAACTTAGCCCGAGAAGGGATGCGGAAGAACGCTGGTGGGCCATTCGGCGCAATCGTGGTAAAAAATCAGGAAATTGTTGGTTATGGTCACAATCAAGTGACCTCATCTCACGATCCTACCGCCCACGCGGAAGTGGTTGCCATTCGGGATACCTGCCAAAAGCTGGGTACTTTTGAGCTAAACGGTTGTATCATCTATACCTCCTGCGAACCCTGCCCTATGTGTTTGGGAGCTATTTATTGGGCGCGCATTGATCAGGTAGTTTTTGCTGCCACCCGGCATGATGCTGCCCAAGCTAACTTTGATGACGAGTGGCTCTATCAGGAGATTCCTCTGGTTTGGGAGGAGAGAAAACTAGATTATCAGCAAATTGGGCAAAGTGAAGCTGTTAAACTGTTTGAAGAGTGGAATGCTAAATTGGATAAGGTTCGCTACTAGAAAAAATGGCATGAGAGGAAAGCTAAAAGTTTTGGGAATCAATGGAAGTGCGAGTCAAAGTTCTTCCAACCTTGCTATTCTACACGCAGTGGCTAAACTAGGAAAACCTCATTTTGATTTAGAGATAATTGACGATCTGTCTAAGCTGCCCCACTTTAGAACAGAACTGACTGATGACAATATTCCTGAGGAACTAATTAAACTTCGTAACCAGATTGAAGTCGCCGACGGAGTAATAGTCTGTACCCCTGAGTACGTTTTTAGTATTCCAAGCCGACTTAAAAATGCTATTGAGTGGTGTGTTTCAACAACCGTATTCTCGGATAAACCTACTGGACTTATCACGGCCTCTGCTCAAGGGGAGAAGGGGCACGAAGAATTAAAATTGATTCTACAAACTGTTCAGGCTAGTCTTGCAGAAGATGCTACGCTCCTCATTTCAGGGGTGAGAGGTAAGGTGAACAAAAACGGTGATATTGCAGACCATGAAATAGCCACTGCAGTCAAAAAACTCGTTGAAGCTTTTGCTGAACTAATGGGAGAAAAGTAGCCTATTGAGTAAATGGTGCCTCACTCTGAATGGTTGTTGTAGGATGGACAACACTTATTCTTCTTCGTGTATGCTATGCTGCCCTTCTTCAAATAGATTATTCCGCAGGGTATACCTATATTAAGCTCGAAACCTGATAAATACCAACCGCATGAGACAACTTATTTATGGATACTTAGTGCTACTGACTGCTGCTACCATCGGATGTACCAGTAGCCCTACCGAAACTACAACTGCTACCGACAGTACTGCTCGAGCGGGTAACCCCGTTTTTGATGGGTGGTACGCCGACCCGGAAGGTATCGTTTTTGGTGATGAGTACTGGATTTACCCCACGTATTCGGCTGCTTTTGAGGAGCAAACCTTCATGGACGCTTTTTCCTCTTCCGATTTAGTAAACTGGCAGAAGCACTCCCGTATCATTGATACGACTGCCGTAAAGTGGGCTCGGCAAGCTATGTGGGCTCCGGCAGCAATAGAAAAAGATGGGCAATATTTCTTGTTCTTTGCGGCCAATGATGTGCAACGGCCGGGACGACCATTTTGGGACGAAAACAACGACATCAATCACTTTGGGGGAATTGGAGTAGGAGTGGCCGACTCACCTGCTGGTCCTTTCCGAGACTATTTGGGCGAACCATTGATTGCTGATTTTTACAACGATGCCCAACCTATCGATCAGTTCGTTTTTGAAGATACCGACGGCACGTACTATATCTTCTACGGTGGTTGGGGGCATTGTAATCTGGGCAAACTCAACGACGACTTTACTGCCCTACTACCCTGGAACGATAGCGCAATGGTAAAAGAAATTACCCCGGAGGGCTACGTAGAAGGGCCTTTTGTGTTTTTACGTAATGAACAGTACTACTTTATGTGGTCGGAGGGTAACTGGACGGATAGTACGTATACCGTAGCCTACGCCATAGCTGATCAAATAGATGGGCCTTACCAGCGTATGGGTACTATTTTATCGTCTGAGCCCGGCTTGGCTACGGGTGCGGGGCACAATTCAGCCCTTCGGGTGCCTGGTACCGACGAGTGGTACATGGTCTACCACCGCCGCCCCATTCCCAATGAAGGCCGCGACCATCGGGTAACCTGCATTGATCGATTATCATTCAACGATGATGGCACCATTCAACCGGTGAAGATGACGCGTGAGGGGGTACAGGCTCGGCCTATTATCAAATGAAATGATAAGTCAAACAAAGGTTTACGTACGACTGTTGGTCAAATAAATCATGTCAACTAGCCTAATGAAAACCATCACCCTATCTTTCTGTCTCTTAATACTTTATCTTGTGAGTTGCACCAGTCCCGAAAACTCCATGGTAACTTCTGTTCCCTCGCCCTCCGAAAATATTACAGTTGACTTTACTCTACTGGAAGATGGTACTCCTAGCTATTCAGTTACCCAAGGGGAAACTCCGGTGATTCAACCGTCCACCTTGGGTTTTGAATTTGAGAACCAATCCGCGTTGATGAATGGGTTGGAAATTACGGGAACGGATACTGGCTCAGACGATGAAACCTGGGAAATGCCCTGGGGCGAGCAACGAACGGTACGAAACCGCTACAATGAGTTGGTAGTGCATTTACAAGAGAAGGAAGCCCCTAACCGCCCACTGGATATTTACTTTCGGGCGTATAATGATGGCGTAGCATTTCGCTATCATTTTCCTGAACAGCAAGGGGTAGACACGCTGATTATTACCGACGAGAAAACACAGTTCTCCCTGGCTGGCGATCATACTTGCTGGTGGCAACCTGGCGACTGGGACATCTACGAACATTTGTACAACACCAGCTCGTTCACCAAAATTGATGCCATCGCTAAACGTGATCATCCTGACCTGAACTCATCCTATATTCCTGAAAACGCAGTGAATACACCCATCACGATGCGAACCGCCGATGGACTGCATTTAAGTTTTCACGAAGCGGCTCTAGTTGACTACGCCGGAATGACCTTAAGGATTGACCCGGAGAATTTACGAATGGAAAGTGGTCTAGTGGGTTCTGACCGCTTAGGCTACAAAGTAAAACGGGGCCTACCGTTTAGCACTCCTTGGCGCACCATTCAGATTAGCGAAGATGCCGCCGGGCTGATTGAGTCTAAGCTGATCGTTAATTTGAACGAACCCAACAAACTGGGCGACATCAGTTGGTTCACCCCTATGAAGTACGTCGGCATTTGGTGGGAAATGCACTTAGGAATTTCTACCTGGGATATGGAAGGTACTCAGGATATGTCGACCTATACTACTGACCAAGTAACTGGTAGCAAACACGGCGCGACTACCGAAAATGCTAAAAAATACATAGACTTTGCCTCAGAAAATGGTATCAAGGGTTTACTGGTAGAAGGTTGGAATACGGGCTGGGATCATTGGATTGGCTTTGAAGATCGGGAAGGAGTCTTTGATTTTATCACCTCTTACCCAGATTATGATATTGAAGAAGTGGTGCGTTACGGGCGAGAGAAAGGAGTAGAACTAATTATGCACCACGAAACTTCGGCTGCCCCCCGCACCTACGAACAACAGATGGATACCGCTTACGCCCTGATGCAATCGCTAGGAATTCACTCGGTGAAGTCGGGTTACGTGGGACCAATCATTCCGAAGGGGGAATACCATCACGGGCAGTGGATGGTCAATCATTACAATAATGCCGCTATTAAAGCAGCGGATTATCAGATAGCAATAAACGCCCACGAGCCGATAAAAGCTACCGGACTACGCCGAACGTATCCCAACATGATTGCCCGCGAAGGTTTACGCGGGCAAGAATTTAATGCCTGGGCATCAGACGGGGGAAACCCACCCGAGCACCTACCGATTATTGCGTTTACCCGAATGCTTAGCGGACCGATTGATTTTACTCCAGGGGTGTTTAATATCAAGATGGAGCCGTATAAAGAAGGCAATCAGGTAAATACGACCTTAGCCCACCAACTCGCACTGTACGTGGTCATCTACAGTCCGGTACAAATGGCCGCCGACTTACCCGAAAGCTACGAAGGGCAACCCGCCTTCCAGTTTATTCGCGACGTAGGCGTTGATTGGGAACAAACCAAAGTGCTCAATGGTGAAATAGGCGACTTTGTGACTATTGCCCGCGAAGAGCGAGAAACCGGTAGCTGGTTTGTAGGTGGTATCACCGATGAAGAGGCCCGCACAATTACGGTTAATTTCGATTTCCTGGAAGCCGAACCCGAGTACATTGCTACGCTCTACCGCGATGGTGCTGATGCTCACTGGGATGATAATCCTACCAGTATCGAGATTGAGCGTATTGAAGCAAATTCTTCTACCGAGTTACCCATTGAACTAGCTCCGGGTGGTGGCTTTGCCATTAGTTTGATGAAGCAGTAGTAGGGTAAAGCATAAATTTGCTGCTTAATTCTAAGCGATATTCTTGATAAGATGACTAAAGAACAATTATCTGTTTTTGATTCCTTATCTAAAGAGGCTTTAGCCGAGATCTTACAAATAAGCAGTACTATAAATCTTACAAAAAAGCATCTTATTTTAGAACCCAATAAATATTCTAACGACTTGTTCTTAGTCTTGAAAGGCTGCCTTAAACAGTACTATTTTAAGGAAGAAAAAGAGGTCGTCTTTAGGCTAATCGCGGAAAATGAGTTTTGTTGCTCAGCATATGCATTGATCACTGGTGGCAAAACTTTCGAGTACATAGAAACTACCGAAGAGGCTATGCTTCTTCGTATCAATTATCAGAAACTCTCACAGCTTTACAACCAAAGGATAGATGTTGCTAATTTGGGTCGTCGTTTAACTGAACAGTACTTCGTTCACGAACAAGACCGACTGCTATCTATCGTATTTAAAACACCCAAAGAGCGATATTCAGCATTTATGCAAAAAAATGGCAATTTAGTTCAGCGGTTTCCATTAGGTACTATTGCTTCTTTTCTGGGAATGACTCAAGAAACATTGAGCAGACTACGCGCTAAGCGATTTTGATTCTGATCAAATAATTTCTATCAGTGATCTCTTATTTTTGAGTGTATCAAATCAGAGATAAGATGAACAGACAAAACAAAATTTTCTTTCTAGGCTACGGGTTGGTTGTATGGTTCTTGGCTACAGTAAGCTTTAAATTTATAGGTTTCGACGAAAACATCATGTGGTTGAATTTTTTACTACTTGTTGTTGGAATGCCCTTATTAAATATCGTAGGTTATCGCTGGCGTAAAGTCAGCGGTAATGATAAAGCAAAGGCTTCCGCTTTATTCGCTTTTTCAGGAATGATGCTAGACTCCTTTCTCATACTATTTTACCCTTACATTTTCACAGTGGATCGCTTTTCTCTAATGCCCAGCGAGGGGCACTATCTAGCAGCCTGGCTATTGTTCGGAAACAGTATCACATTTCTGACAGCTATTATTGCCTCAGAGATAGAAGCAAGAAAAGTAACTACTACCCATCAAGTTGCATCATAACATTTTATCCTTCTTGCCACAAGAAAGTAGTGCTTACAGTAGAGTACGTGACATAGCCTTCCATAATATCGCTAATAGTGTAAACGTATTTAGCTCTGGATGGTGGATTAGCCATTATTGATAAAACAGTAGAAGTTCCTTGCTGAACACTACGTAGGCACGACAAACTCGAGATTTACGAGCGGTTTCAAGTCAGGCGATATCCATTGCCTCCGAGCTTCTTTGCTCATAAGTAATTCTTTCCGATAATAACGAAAGGGAAAGCTTTTATCCAGGAAGGGTTGATCGTCCAATAGCTCAAGTCGAGCATTGAAGTCATTGTCATCAAAGGTGAGGTGGTATTGAGCAATTACCCGAATGTATAATTCTGTAAGCGTTTCGTGGTAGCCTGAACGATCGGTGTTTTTCCCTTTGACGCTTACGTTGTAAAGCTTGATGCCTTCTTTAATACTCTTTCGGGCTTGAGGCAAAGGTTGGTGGTAGGTGTACCAAAGTGCCATCAACACATGCGCCCGGTGATTCCAAAGTGCTACGGGATAGGTGCCGTGCTCAAATTCAGTTACGAGTTTTTCTACTTCTTGGTAAGTCATAGTGGGGGCGATTAATTTCTTCTTTATAGGTACTGAGTACCACCGTAGTACTCGTCCGAGAGACAGCGCGGTTGCGTTTAATCTTTTGAGTCAAGAGTGTTTCTAAAACATTAGTATCTTCTACTAATACTTTCAATAACAAATCATAACCTCCGGCAATGTGATGGCATTCTAGAACTTCAGGAAGTCCTATCAGATAGTCTTTTGCCTCGTTGGAGATCGTATGATCAATCCACACTTGGATAAATGCGAGGAGACGTAATCCTAGTCGGTCACGATTATAGCGAATGGTGTATTGCTCAATTATTCCCGACTTATCCAGCCTTCGCAATCGCTCAGTGACAGCCGGTAACGAAAGATGTATTTTGCGGGCGATTTCCGCTCCTGTCACCCGGGCATTGGCTGTAAGTTCATTTAGGATTTTAATATCCACTGCGTCCATTCTGTAATATTATTAAGGCAAAAATATTAAGCGCTTAATAATGATAATACTTTTTAGTAAAAGAACAGCGATTATTAATTTTTCCCGGTGAAAAGCTTACAGAAAACTGGTAAAATGGCAGAAAGTCACTCGGCTTAGGAAATGTTATTAAGCAATACTAAAGTAGTTTCCGAAATAAATGTGATTCCGTATAGCAAAAGAGAATCGCTTATTTGTTAATGAAACCAGTGCGGGTAAGCGTTTCCTGGCTAATATCTACTACCTATTCGTCAGCCCTTCTTATGAAGTCCAACTATCCTTTAGCTCGGTAGTCATTGCGGCTCTATTCATCTCATCGCTGGGATTACGGCTTTACTCTTCACTGCCTTGTGGCTAGCCTGATCTACCCAGATTTCGGTTTGACCCGCATCACTATTAGCAGACTTCACCTCTACCCGATAGGTCTTGAAGGTTCCTGCTGGCACGGTTACTTCTTCCTCACTGGTTACCTCCAACACCATCGTTTTCATCTGGTTCGACTGAAGATACAAGTTCTGATAAGTAGTCTGATAGTCTTCCTTCAGCGGTAGCTTGGCAATGATCTTGCTAGCTCCGGCTCCTTCGGCAAACAGGGCTTGCTCTACGGCGTGGTCAATAGCTATTTGCTGTCCGTTGGCGTTCATCTCTCCGGTCACACTATCGGCCGAGTAGGTAAGACTCATCTTTACTGGCCCCTACCTGCCGGTTTAGCGGTTGTAGAGTTTGCTTTTGTACCACTATTGAGTCGGTGGCGGTGCCCATCGGGGTTTGTGCTGACTCCACCATCACCCAGGTGTCACCTTCATCTTTGATCTCCAGCTAAGACTCCATTGGAATTTTCTGTTCCCCCGTCTCAATGATCACCTGATAGGTATACGAACCGGCTTCCAGGTCTTGCTCGGGCTGAGGCACTACGGCGGCGGTCATGTCTACGCTCTGAGGCAGAGTAACGCTATCCACATCATCAAGTTAAGTTAGTTTCCTCTATATTCCATTCCGTTAGGTGCTACTGGCCAAGGTTCCTTCTCTTTAAATGTATGTTGCAAAGCCCGGGCAATCATAGCACGTAATTTTTCGCCGTGATTTTTTTCTACAACGTGCAATGCTGCATCAATTCCCGAGGTGATGCCCGAAGAGGTGATTACATCTCTTTCGTCTACAAACCGAACGTGTTCAATTACCTCAACTTTGGGAAACTTAGCTTTAAAATCATTAGCCACAAAATAGTGCGTTGTGGCTTTTTTTTCATCCAATTTCCCGGTGTTAGCCAAGAGGTACGAAGCAGTACAAATAGATACTACGGTTGAGTTAATGTTAGTAATGAAAGCGCGCAGGGACTGATCGTTAAGTAACTCATTGATAACAGGCATACTTGCTCCGGGTACAATTAAATAATCGGGAGCCGGCATATTATGAATATCATAAGATGGAGTGATGGTCAGTAGACCCTGCTCGGTAGTTATTGGCTGTTTATCTAAGCTCACTGTATAGGTATTATACTTTCCTTTCGTTAGCTTCTGAGCTTTAGAAAATACTTCCATCGGTCCAGCAAAATCTTGTAGTACAACATCTTGATAAACTAGTATCGCAATGTTGATCGTATCGTCAAAGCGGTTAACCACTATCTCATTCATTTTCTGGGAATGATCTGCATCAGTGGTTTGTGCGTGCAAATGCAATGAGAAACATAGTAAAAGCCGCGTTAGATTTTTCATAGAATGAATAGTGGTTGTGGATGGAATAGACACTTTTGTTGCTTACAGACAACTTCACGTTATGAACTGTATTTACTGCAAAAATAAAGGCAGATTCACTACAAACCTGCCTCCTATCAAATATTGACTACGATTTTCTACAAATGAATCACCTCTTCGTAGGCAGCCGCAGCAGCTTCCATCACCGCTTCCGACATGGTAGGGTGCGGGTGTACGGATTTGATGATTTCGTGCCCGGTAGTTTCCAGCTTACGGGCGGCGACTACCTCAGCAATCATCTCGGTAACGTTGGCCCCAATCATATGGGCACCTAGCCATTCACCGTACTTCTTATCGAAGATCACTTTTACAAAACCTTCGTTAGCTCCAGCAGCACTGGCTTTACCCGAAGCTGAGAACGGAAATTTGCCAACGCGGATGTCATAACCGGCTTCCTTGGCCGCTTTTTCGGTGTAGCCTACTGACGCTACTTCAGGCCAGCAGTAGGTACATCCCGGCAGGTTATTATAGTCTAATGGTTCGGGGTTCATTCCGGCAATGGCTTCTACGCACGTGATACCTTCAGCGGAAGCTACGTGCGCCAAAGCGGGGCCTTTCACAATATCGCCAATGGCGTAAACTCCTTCCACATTAGTACGATAAAAATCATCTACCTCCACGTGAGTCTTACGATCATTAAGCTTTAAGCCTACTGTCTCAACGCCTACGTTTTTCAGGTTAGTGGCAACTCCTACTGCCGAAAGTACTACATCACATTCTATCGTGCTCTCTTTGCCGTCCTTTGACTTTACTTTCACCTTACAGCTTTTGCCCTTGGTATCTACCGAAGTCACCTCCGAGTTAGTCATAATTTTGATACCCTTCTTCTTGTAGATTTTCTCCAGTTGCTTAGACACTTCCTCATCTTCCAGCGGAATGATATTCGGTAAGTACTCTACAATCGTTACTTCGGTACCAATAGTATTATAGAAGTAAGCAAACTCACAGCCAATCGCGCCCGAACCAACAACTACCATTTTCTTGGGTTGCTCATCCATAACCATTGCCTTACGATACTCAATAATTTTCTCTCCATCAATCGGGATACTAGGCAATTCGCGCGCGTGCCCTCCAGTAGCCAGAATGATGTGTTTAGCGGAGTAGGTCTGTGACTTTCCGTCTTCGCCTTTTACCTCTACTTTACCTTTTCCAGCTATTTTGCCGTGACCTACTAAGGTGTCGATTTTGTTTTTGCGGAACAAAAACTGGATACCCTTACTCATTTTTCCCGCCGTATTCCGGCTACGTTTCACCATTCCCCCAAAGTCCACTTCCGCATCCTTTACGCTAATGCCGTAGTCCGAAGCGTGTTTGATGTATTCAAAAACCTGGGCACTTTTTAGTAGTGCTTTGGTAGGAATACAGCCCCAGTTGAGGCATACGCCCCCTAGTTCAGCCTTCTCTACTACTGCCACTTTCATGTCTAACTGGGCGGCGCGAATAGCGGCTACGTAGCCGCCAGGGCCACTTCCAATTACAATAAGATCATATGATTTTTCTGCCATAGTTGTGTTAGATTCTAAAAATTAAATCGCTTGCAAAAATAGTGAATTGATGGGCATTATAAAACAGCAGTGCTAGTGTTATGGTTCGAGGTGTTACAGTGTTTACGTGCTATGGCAAGACGGGCTCCTGCGTTTATGTTTCGTGTGGAATTAAATACCTATAAAGTCCTGAATACATTAACACTAAAACACCATGATACTCAAAATGATAACAACCTCCGTAAACCAGACGTTCAGGAAATAATATTGCCCAACAATGAATGACATCAATACCCGAGAGACTTACGATAAGCTAGCTAAAAGCTATTCTGATAAGATAGATTATAAACCTCATAATGCTTTTTATGACCGTCCCAACACACTGAGTCTATTACCAGAGGTAGCCGGAAAACACGTGCTAGACGCGGGTTGTGGCCCGGGAAAATACGCGGAGATTCTGATGGCAAAAGGAGCAACAGTTATCGGAATAGATTTGAGCCCGAGAATGATTGAAGAGGCGGTAAAAAGAAATGATTCTAATGGTGAATTTACGGTTCATGATTTAACTCGCCCCCTAGGCTTTGAAGATCAACTATTTGATATTGTCATTTGCCCATTAGTACTAGAATATATCTACGACTGGCAACCGGTATTCAAAGAATTCAATAGAGTTTTGAAACCCCGAGGCACTTTCGTTTTTTCCGTTACCCATCCCTTTTCCGACTACACCTATTATAAATCTAAGGATTACTTTACGACCGAAAAGGTAAGTGCTACCTGGACGGGCTTCGGTGGAGCCATTGAAGTAGAAAGCTTCAGAAGATCATTAATGGATTGCATAAACCCGCTCATTGAAAACGGATTCATCGTAGATAAAATATTAGAGCCACTGCCCGTACCAGAATTTGAGAAGTACGATCCTAAACATTTTAAAGAACTCAATGAATTCCCAATCTTCATGTGTGTGAGGGCAGTAAAAACTGTGTGATAGTGACTAAGTTCTGAGTTCCTTGCATGAGGAAAGTAACACAGAACTCTAAACTATATAGCATTGTAACACTTCGCACAATAACACTTTAACACCAAAACACCCGTGAAAACTTACACCCATTTACTTTTTGACCTTGACCACACCTTGTGGGATTATCACCGCTGTGCCAACGAAACCCTACACGAGCTATATGATCAATATCGCTTAAAGCAGCTGGGAGTACACTCAGCCGATACCTTTTGTCGGACATTTCATCAAGTCAATTTCCGGCTGTGGGATTTGTATAACCGAGGTGAGTACGATTCGGAACGGCTACGGCGGGAGCGGTTCTTTCTGATTTTTGATGAACTACAGTTGACGTACCCCAAAGAATTGCCACCTACTATAGCGCAGGACTATCTGACTACCTGCCCCGCCAAGGGACACGTTATTGCTGGTACCTTCGCTACGCTAGATACACTGAAAGAAAAGTACACGCTCCACATCATTACGAATGGCTTTTCCGATGTACAGTTGGTCAAACTTAAACATGCTAATCTGTCCAAATACTTTCAGACTGTGACCACCTCCGACGAAGCGGGTTACCGAAAACCGCACGAAGGCATGTTTCATTATGCCCTTGATCGTATCCCGGCTACTCCGGAAGAGTGCATTATGATTGGCGATAATCTGAAGTCTGATATTCTCGGGGCGCAAAATGCTAAGATTGATAGCGTATACTTCAATCCTAGTCAGGAAAAACATAATACAACCGTTACCCACGAAATTCAGTCGCTGACTGAGCTGCTTACTATTCTTTGAAAGTTTACTTCTATTTAGCCGCTAATTTTGCGATTCCTGCTTTTCTAATTGCGGTGAATAGCTTAAATTAAGCGGTCAAGAATTTTAATATCGGTTCAATTTTGTAACTGTGTATTACAGGTAACTTAAAGCACTGAAATAACAGTAGCTTATTTATTTTCAATTGTCCAGTATCAATCGGCCGCCGACGCGGTTTCAATTAGTATAAGTAATTACCTAAATATCACACTTGTATGTACGTAAATTCCAAAGGCATGGAAGAGAATACCTACGATGCTATTGTCATCGGGTCGGGTATTAGTGGCGGTTGGGCCGCGAAAGAACTTTGTGAAAAAGGGTTGAAAACCCTAGTGTTGGAGCGAGGCCGCATGGTGGAGCATGTCAAAGATTACATCACGGCAAACAAAGAACCCTGGGAGTTTCCCACCCGGGAACGAACACCACCCGAAGAAATCAAGGAGCATTATCCCAAACAGAGCCGCACGGGTTACACGGTTCGGGAGTCGTCTAAACATTGGTTTGTAAAAGATAGCGAACATCCGTACCAGGAAACCAAACGTTTTGACTGGATGCGGGGCTACCACGTAGGGGGACGTTCTATTATGTGGGGCCGTCACAGCTACCGCTTCAGTGACTTGGATTTTGAGGCCAATATGCGCGATGGGCACGGGGTAGACTGGCCAATTCGCTACGCCGATATTGACCCTTGGTATACTTATGCTGAAGGCTACGCCGGAATCCACGGAATGAATGAGGGGCTGCCTCAACTACCCGATGGCAACTTTCTTCCCCCGATGGAATTTAACTGCCTGGAAAAACACTTTCGGGAAAAAGTTGCGGAAAATTTTGGCGGACGAGTGGTGACGATGGGTCGCACGGCTAATCTGACCCAAAACCACAACGGGCGGGTAAAATGCCAGTATCGTAACCGTTGTATTCGGGGCTGTCCTTACGGGGGCTACTTCAGCAGCAATGCAGCTACCCTGCCCGCAGCGCAGGCAACTGGAAACTTAACGTTACGTCCTGACTCCATTGTTACTTCAATCATCTACGATAAAGAACAGCGAAAGGCCGTGGGAGTAAATGTGATTGACCGGGAGACGAATGAAGCAATGGAGTTTAACGCCAAAGTGATTTTCTGCTGTGCGTCGGCTGTTGCTTCTACCTCGATCCTAATGAACTCTAAGTCTGATGCTTTCCCCGATGGTATCGGAGCAAGTAGCGGTGAGCTAGGTCATAACCTAATGGATCATCACTTCCGCACTGGAGCGAGTGGCGACTACGATGGTTTTGCCGATCAATACTACTACGGACGTAAGCCTACCGGATTTTACATCCCCCGCTTCCGCAACGTGGATAAAGCCAGTGAGCAAAAAGATTACGTACGAGGCTTTGGCTACCAAGGCGGGGGCAGTCGGGAGAGTTGGCAGAGTGCCGTAGCGGAAATGGGTTTCGGAGCTAGCTTGAAGGAGAAAATTGTAGAACCCGGTCCGTGGCGCATGGGTATGACGGCTTTTGCCGAAACCCTGCCTTACCACGAGAATAAAATGACGCTGGACTACGAAAATACCGATAAGTGGGGGCAACCTACCGTTATTTTTGATGCTGAATTTAAGGAGAATGAAATGGCGATGCGGCCGGATATGGCCAACTCAGCTGCTGAGATGCTAGAAGCAGCCGGCTTCAAAAATGTTCAGACCTACGATGCGGGAAGCTGGCCTGGCTTGGGAATTCACGAAATGGGTACTGCTCGCATGGGTCGTGACCCAAAAACCTCGGTACTCAACAAGTGGAACCAAGTACACGATGTGCCTAACGTTTACGTGACCGACGGAGCCTGCATGACTTCGGCTGCTTGCGTAAACCCTTCGCTCACTTATATGGCACTAACTGCCCGGGCGGCCGACCATGCGGTAAATGAGTTAAAAAAAATGAATCTCTGATAGTTAAAAAATTAAATATGGATCGACGACAAGCGATAAAACAAGCCAGTTACTTGATGGGTGGCGCACTCTCTGCTCCGGCTATTTTGGGAGTCATGAAAGGCTGTACGCCTAAAAAAGAACTCAATTGGCAACCCGGATTTCTATCCGAAGATCAGGCCGCCGTAGTTTCGGAAGTAGCCGAGCGCATTATTCCGGCTACTGATACTCCGGGAGCTAAAGACGTAGGCGTACCGGAGTTTATTGACCTAATGATGAAGGATATCTTTGGCGAAGAAGACCAGCAGCAGTTCGTAGCCGGAATTACCCAGTTAGAAGAAATGAGCCAGAGTGAGTACAGCGATGGTTTTGCCGATTTGGAACCTGAGCAAATGGATGCTTTGCTCACCAAACTAGAAGCTGAGGCGCAGGAAAATCAAGAAGATGGTGTAAAGCCCTTCTTTAAAACGATGAAGGAACTGACCCTACTCGGGTTTTGCACTTCCGAAGCCGGAGCTACTCAAGTACTTCAGCACGTACCCGTTCCCGGACGCTACGAAGGTTGTATTTCGGTAGAAGAAGCCGGAGGTCGTGCCTGGGCAGTGTAATTCCAGAATTCTAATTAAATTTTTTCGTAGCCCTATCATTAATCGCGCGGCGAACCGTGACGGGGCTACTATATTTTATCCTCCCACTAAATTCCTGAATTAACAGCAGCCACTCTCGGGCTTACAGGCATCGGCTGACTGAATTTCGGAAAGTTTCAGATTAGTTTTTTCTGCTTTGGTTCCGGGCTTTTCAGCGTATACGGTGATGCTAAAAATTCCGGTCCCGTTGTGGTTAAACGATGCTGCCTCTTCTTGGGAGAGGTATCGGTCAAGAATATCAGCAGGTATGTCGATTGGTTTTTCTTTTTGAATTTTTACGTTTTGAAAACCTCGATCCGTAATTGCTTGTAGATATTCTTCTTTCTGAATGGCTCCGGCAACACAACCCGCGTACATCTCAGCATCTTGCCGTAAAGCATTGGGAAGATCACCTACTAAAACAATATCCGAAATACTGAAGTGTCCACCTGGTTTCAGTACTCGGTAGATTTCACCGATAACTTTTTTCTTGTTGGGTACCAGGTTCAGCACGCAATTACTGACAATGACATCGGCCACAGCATTATTTACCGGCATATCATCAATATCGCCTTCTCTAAATTCTACGTTGTTATAGCCCAGTTTTTCTGCATTGATACGAGCCTTTTTGATCATCGTGGGGGTGAAATCAATCCCGATAACTTTACCCTCACTGCCGGTTTCGTGCCGGGCCACAAAGCAGTCATTACCGGCACCGGAACCCAAGTCCATGACCGTATCTCCCTGCTGTATTTTAGCGAACTGAGTCGGAAGGCCACAGCCTAACCCAAGATCGGCATCTTCTACGTAACCGCTGGTGTCGGAATAGTCATCTACCATAATATTGTACACTTTGTCCGATGGGTTGGTAGCTCCGCAGCAGGAAGAGGCATTTTCGGCTTTGCCTTGTTCAGCGATTTTAGCGTAACGCTCTCTCACCAGGCTTTTTAATTCTTGCTCTTTTTCCATGTCGATAGTTCTATTGTGATAATACTATAAATAGGTTCAAATTATTTTAGCAGCACACTGGCTGCGAAGTATCTTGGTCTAAAAACTGATTCATTATTTCTTTCATCTTAGTCCAATTTCCCGTGTCTATACAATAGCAAACCCGGGTACCTTCCACATTGCCTTTAATTAAACCCAGGTGTTTCAGCTCTTTTAAATGTTGCGATATTGTGGGTTGCGCCAGCCCTATTTCGTCAACGATGTCGCCGCAAACACAGCCATCAACTTTAAACAAGTGCTGCAAAATCGCCACCCGAGCAGGGTGGCCGAATGCCTTAGCAAATAGCGCAATCTCATTTTGTGACTCAGTAAATATTTCGGTCTTAACTAATCCCATATTTCTGCTATAATCGTTTTATTGCAATGTTACGATTAAATATTGAACAATCAAAAATACTTTTTAGCAGTAATAGCTACTTCTATGGTTTTTTAGCAGTCTTAAATGATGATTGAAGGTTGGTTATTGGTAAAATGCAGGATTTTTCAGGCTAACGGCTCATGTATGGTGCGTATCCCGGAGGATGCACTATACACCGTGTTGTGGTGTCGTTCTTTTTATATTATCTGCTTGATTGTATTCATAGGGAGGAACATTTTTTCACTATCGGGAAGTTGTTCAAAACCATACTTTTGATAAAACTTTATTGCATATTCGTTTATCGGATCGACGACAACAGCCATAGCTCCAATACTTTCTTCAGATAAAGTAAAAGCTCTAAATAAAGCATCTAGTAGAAGGTATTCTCCAAGACCTGTTCCTTTTTCATTTATGTCTCTAGCCAGTCGTCCAAGTAGAATGACAGGAGCATTATAATTCCGAGGAACCTTTTTAATATATTTTTCAGGTATTAGTTCTCTACCTAGACTTTCGCTAGTAAGAGTATAGTAGCCAATCACATTGCTGTCTTTGTCTGTTGCAACAAAACATATTGCAAGCCTTTTTTTAATGTCTTGACTAACCTGTTTTTGAATATAATCAGTTAATGATTGTTCTTCACAATTAAAACTCCTTCTATTGTGAGATTTATCTAAAATCGAAATATTCAAGTTCAGGATTTTTTTGATTTGTATCTTTTAGCAGCTTCTATCAAATTTTGATTTGGCTTAGTATTATTAAATACAGCATCAAAAAAAATCTGCCGGTCTGTTTCAGTCGCAATAACTCTATCATTTTTAGCAACTATTTCTTGAGCTTGTTCTTTAACTACTCGAACTATAAAGCTACTAAATGACTTGTCTCCGCTAAGTTTTTGGGCTCTTTTGAAAATTCTTTTGTCAGTAGCGGAGACTCTTAATTCAATACGTTCGTCTTTGCTTATCTGTGCTTCCATAATAAATTTCTTTTTACAAATGTACGGTAATAAACCGTACAAACCAAATTTCATTTAATGCACCACAATGTTAAAGCTATGGATCGTGCGAAGCGATAGCGTAGTATGATTTATAGCGGGCGTTCTGGGACGTTAAGTTGCGAAGATCAACTCGGGAAAACCTATGATGCTTTACCAGGTTGTTGGGTCATGATTCTATTCGTACCACCCAGCTGTATACCCATGTTACTAGCCACAATCTAATGAAAGTTCCTAGCCTACTCACTTTTCTGGATTAGCGGCAAAACGTCAATTACCTACCGGACCCACCAACTCAGCATCTTCCAGAATGTACATCAGTTGCTCATAATCCTCGTCGTTCAGTTTAAGTTTTCCTCGGAAGGCCACCATTTCTTCGGTATAATCAACCGGATTTTTCAGAAATACTTCCATCACCGTTTCGGGACCGCCCGAGCCACAGAAGAAGCAGGAGGCAATGGGTAGTGATGAAACGATGACGTGCTCGGGTTTAAACAGCCCCTCAAAAGGAATAATATAACCGGGTACAGTGACAATCTTACCCTCCAGCTCTTGGGCTTTTTCGCTAAACTTAGGCACGTAGAGTTCGCCGTACTCGTCTTCGGTGATTTTGTACTCAACCGAGGCTAGGGCTTTCCACACATTATCTTGGGTAGCGTCTTGAGCAAACGTAGAGGTAAAAAGGAAAAAGCTAAGAATATACGTGATGGCAATGCCGCTCAGTTTCATGGGTAAATGGTTTAGGTGTATTCATACAAACGAAAAACAAAGAATAAGTTTATACGCTTACTGCGCAACGGCTACCGGGTAAAGTGATTTTAATGTCTTTACTACGTATTCAACTTCCTCAGTGGTGTTGTGGCGACTGAAAGAAAGGCGCACTGCCCCTCGCTGCGGATCGCACTGAAGGGCGCGAAGCACGTGCGAGCCTTGTTGCGCTCCACTGGAGCAGGCCGAGCCACCGGAAGTTGAAATCTGGTTCAAATCCAGGTTAAACAGCAGCATATCATTATCTTCTGAGGGCGGTAGGCTTATGTTTAATACTGTGTACAAACTATCGTCCAGATCAGCCGACATTCCATTGAACTGTACTCCCGGAATCTGTTCTTGCAACCCCTCAATCATGCGTTGTTTCAGCGACTTAATGTGTAGGGAGTGCTCATCCATATGCGTGTGGCTTAGTTCTAAGGCTTTGGCGAAGCCCACGATGCCGTAGAGGTTTTCGGTACCGCCCCGCATATTGCGTTCCTGCCCACCGCCGTGCAATAGTGGGCAAACCTTATGGCCTTTAGCCAGGTACAGTAAACCAACGCCCTTGGGACCGTGAAACTTATGCGCCGCGCCGGCAATGCAATGAACGGGAATTTCTTTCAGGTCGATAGGGTAATGTGCCAGGGTTTGCACCGTATCCGAATGAAAAATAGCGTCGTGCTCGGCACAGAGTTCGCCTACTCGCTGAATATCGGTCAGGTTACCGATTTCATTATTACCGTGCATTAGCGATACCAGTGCCCGCTCAGGTTGACGAAGTAACTTCTCCAGATGATTGAGGTCAATATTTCCCCTTTCGTCAAACTCTACAAAATCGAGCTGAATTTTCTGCTGTTTCTCTAATTCTTGTAGCGTATGCAGCACCGCGTGATGTTCTAGTCGCGAAGTAATCGCCCGGCGGAGATTATGAGAATCAATAGAACAACAGATAGCGGTATTATCCGCCTCTGTGCCCCCCGAAGTAAAGAAAATTTCGGAGGGAGTAACGTTCAGCAGCTCGGCTACCTTCTTGCGAGCCTGCTCAATCGCCGAACGGGTTTGCCGCCCGTGAGCGTGGGTAGACGACGGATTGCCGTAGTGATCGGTCATGTAGGGAAGCATTGCTTCTAAGACCGCAGGATCAAGTGCCGTAGTCGCTGCATTGTCTAGGTAAACTTGCATGAGCTAAGTAGATTAAGTACAGAACTTACAAAATACGCCAAGAATGGGCGGGTTTGCAAGAATAGCGGAAAGTTAAGAGCAGAGTGAACAGTGAGTAACCCTGCAAATTTAAAATTCAATTTTAGATTTGCAGGAATGAACCTTTCAATTTTATCTCGTCGGAAAATTACTCGTGTATTTATATAACAAAAGTAAAACTAATAATTATATTTACTTTTGTTAAGTAAATTACTCCTTATGAAATCCCCATCTCTCGGCGAATTTGAAGAACTGGTTCTACTCGTTGTAGCCGCTCAACACGATCAGGCTTACGGAGTGTCTATTTTGGAAGACTTGGAAGAAAAGCTAAGTAAAAAGATCAATATCAGCGCAGTGCATGTAGCCCTGAAACGAATGGAAGACAAAGGCTTCGTCGAGTCTCGTTTTGGCGGTATTACCAGCGAGCGGGGTGGCCGTCGGAAGAAGTACTACATCATCACTGCTTTTGGCAAGCAGATGCTCGACCAACAGTACGCGCTACGCACCAGTATTTATCAACAAATTCCTAATATTTCTTTCGGCTAATGGAAGTGCCACCGCCTAAATATGCCCACCGCTTCCTTCGCTGGTTCTGTCGAGACGACTATCTGGAAGAGATTGAAGGCAATTTGCTGGAGATGTACGAACGGCAGTATGAAGATTCTCCGGAGAAAGCCCAACGACAATATGGGTGGAACGTGCTACGGCACTTTCGTCCGGCATTCATCCGATCGTTTAAAGTATATCAACCCAATAATTATCGCGCTATGCTACGTCATAATTTGATCCTGACTTTCCGCAGCTTCCAACGCTACAAAAGTACCTTCCTAATTAATCTCATCGGTTTGTCCTCCGGTTTGGCTTGCGCTCTGCTGATTTTTCTGTGGGTGCAGGATGAATTGAGGGTGGATAAGTTTCATGCCAACAACGACCAACTTTATCAAATTCTGGAGCAACGCGAACAAGCGGGAAAGCTGGTATTATTCAGGACAACTGCCGCCCCTACCGCGGAAGCCTTAGCTGCTGACCTGCCCGAGGTAACGCACGCCACTACGGTGTACAACTCCAGTAGTAGCGTGCTTTCGGTAGATGAGAAAGATATAACAGCAAAGGGACAGTTTGTAGGCAACGACTTTTTTCGCATGTTTTCTTTTGATCTGGTACAAGGTGATGCGGCACAAGTATTGACCGACCCCTCGTCTATCGTTATCTCCAAAGAGTTGGCGCAACGTTTATTCGGGACTACAGAAGAGGCTGTAGGGAAAACGATAGAGCGGAAATCAGACCACTCGTATCAGGTGTCGGGTGTATTTAGAAATGTTCCTCGTAATTCTTCTATGCAATTCGATTTTGTGCTGCCCTTTGCGGGGTATCAACGTGAACACGAGTGGACTAGTGAGTGGAGCCGAACGAGTCCGGCTACCTACGTTCAGTTAAAACCGGGGGCTGATCTTGCTTCGTTCAATAATAAGATTGCTAATTTTGTCCGAGATAAAACAGAGGGTCAAATCTTCCACCGCACCATGTTTGCCCAGCGTTACTCGGATGTTTATCTCTACAGCAATTACGAGAATGGGGAGCAATCGGGTGGTAGAATTACCTACGTTCGCCTGTTTTCGTGGGTAGCCGTTTTCATTCTGCTCATCGCTTGTATCAACTTCATGAATTTATCTACGGCCCGAGCCTCTCGCCAGATGAAAGAGATCGGAGTAAAAAAGGCGGTCGGTGCTCGTCGGGGCAGTTTAGCTTCCCGTTATTTGAGCGAATCAGTATCGGTAGCTACTATATCGCTATTACTGGCTGTTCTGCTGGTGAGCCTACTGCTTCCTTCCTTCAACGAGATTACCGGAAAGCAGCTCACCTTTGCGTTTGATGTGAACCTGATACTGATAGCAATCGGAATTACTTTGTTTACGGGGCTGGTCGCCGGAAGCTATCCGGCGCTATACCTTTCTGGATTTGATCCCGCCGTGATACTGAAAAACAAACTCAATCGGTCAGTGGGAGAACAGTGGACACGGCAGGGGCTAGTGGTTCTTCAGTTCACCTTATCCATTATTCTGATTACTGCTGTTTGGGTAGTGTACCAGCAGGTAGCGTTTGTACAGAACACTCATTTGGGCTACGATAAAGACAATGTGCTTTACTTTGAGCGTTTGAGCTGGGAGGAAGGTAATCTTAAGGCATTTTTAGGAGAAGCTGAGAAGATACCTGGAGTAACTCAAATTTCTAGTATTGGGCACGACATGACCGGACATAATTCAGGAACTACAGGTTTGCAGTGGACGGGGCGCAACCCCAGCGATAGAACGGAGTTTGAAGTGGTACGGGCTAATTACGGTACCTTAGAATTACTGGACATTAAGTTAAAAGAAGGTCGGACGTTCTCGGAAAGCTTTAGCACCGATACGGCTAAAATCATATTTAACGAAGCAGCCATTGACTACATGGGACTCACCGATCCGGTAGGTGAAGAAGTTGAGTTGTGGGGAGAAAACCGAGAGATTATTGGCGTCGTGCAGGATTTTCACTTTGAATCGTTGCACGAAAACATAAAGCCACTATTTATTATACTAAATCCTAATAGCACCTGGAACATAGCAGCTAAGATAGAAGCAGGTCAGGAGCAGGAAACGATTGAGCAACTTAGTCAATTATCCAAAAAGTTTTATCCTGATTATCCGTTTGACTATTGGTTTCTAGATCAAGAATATCAAGCTCTGTACGCTGCCGAGCAGCGGGTCGCTGTATTATCTAAATACTTTGCCGGCATCGCCATTCTCATTTCCTGCTTAGGATTGTTCGGCCTAGCGGCTTTCACAGCTGAACGTCGCTTAAAAGAAATTGGTATTCGCAAAGCCTTGGGGGCGAGTGCCACTAGTATTGTGCAATTGCTAACCAGTGATTTTACGAAGATGGTGCTGGTTGCCATCACCATCGCCCTACCCATCAGTTATTTCGCGGCCCAACGTTGGCTTCAGAATTTTGCTTTTAGCATCTCACTACAGTGGTGGTACTTTGTTGGAGCAGGTGTGTTAGTACTGCTCATTGCTTGGCTTACGGTGGGGTTTCAAACCGTCAAAGCTGCTCAGGCAAACCCGGTGGAGTGTTTACAGGATGAGTAATGAAATAGCGATACCACAAATACACCTTTCAAAACAGCATCTCACTTAGTATAGTTTGCTTCCTTTTTCTTTAATCAGTGTAATGTTAGGCAAACCTAATCGTCCTTAATAAAAAGGTGACACCCTCCTTTTTATGTAGCAAATAACTGTTAATCTGATCTACAGTAGGAAGTTTGAATAAATATCATATATTTGTTATACAAGTATTAATGATATTGCCATGATACCGAATCTCGGACAACTAGAAGAAAGTGTATTACTCCTGGTGATGATTGTAGAAGAAGCCTACGGAGTATCAGTAGCTCAGGCTTACGAAGAGAAAACGGATAACACAATTTCTATTCCGGCGATCCATACCGTGCTCAAGCGACTAGAAAAAAAGGGGATGCTTCGCTCGTGGATGGGCAAAGCTACGGCTGAGCGGGGCGGACGACGCAAACGGCTTTTTGAGGCTACCCCCTACGGATACCAGGTCATTTCCCAACTTCGGGAGAACCGCATAAAGCTATGGTCTCTGATCCCTAAATTTAATTGACCAATGGCTGAAGAAAGAGAGCATAAGCGGGACGTAACCCCGCCGCAATGGGCGAATCGCTTTTTGGAATGGTACTGCGCTCCTAACCTGCTGGACGAAGTGCAAGGCGACCTACACGAAGCTTTTTATATCCGCGTGAAGCAATACGGCGCTCGGAAGGCTAAGTGGCTATTTGTCAAAGAAGTATTACTGTTCTGTAAGCCCTCTTCAGTAAAAAAACCTGATTCTACTCATCTTCTAATCACCCCGGACATGTTCCAAAATTATTTCAAAATTGCCTTCCGTAATCTCACGAAGAGCAAAGTTTTTTCCGCTATCAACGTGTTTGGGCTGGCAGTAGGTTTAGCCGCGTCTTTTCTAATTACCCAGTATATCCACTTTGAGTCAAACTACGATCAGTTTCATGAGAAGGTTGATCGCATTTACCGGGTGACTTTATCGAGCGTACAGCCCGGAGAAGTAGTTACGCCTCAAAACACTAGTGCAGTCAATCATCCGGCGGTAGGCCCAGCATTACAAGAGGATTTTCCTCAGGTTGAAGCCTTTGCCCGAGCAGTAACCCAAACGCTTTTTATTAATGCATCTTCAATAACCTACGTAGATGAAACGGGGCAAGCCACTACGTTTAATGAAGATCGAATGTATATTGCTGACTCCGCGTTTCTCACCATATTTTCTTTTCCCTTTGTAGCTGGAAGTGCTGAAACCGCCCTCGCCGAACCACAAACAGTTGCTATTTCTGAATCTACTGCAAAAAAGTATTTTGGTTCAGCCGATCCATTGGGTAAGGTACTAGAAATAAATGGTGAGTTGCCATTAACAGTAAGAGGGGTATTTAAGGATATTCCGGAAGACTCTCATATCCAGTTCGATATATTGATCTCCTTTCTCACACTGGGTGAAAAATGGGGTTATGACACCTGGATTTGGCCTGAGTTTTACACCTATGTGCTACTAGCTCCGGAGGCAGACCCAGAACAGTTGGAAGCTCAATTTCCTGCATTTATCGACCAGTACATGACCGATATTATGGCCGAACACAAGTTTCAGGCTGAGATGCACTTACAGCCAGTCGGTGATATTCACTTAACTTCCCACTATAATAATGAAGCGGAGGCGAACAGTAGCGAGCAACTGATGACTTTTCTTACCATCCTAGCTGCTTTTATTCTGTTTTTAGCCTGGATTAACTACGTAAACTTATCTACGGTCAAATCGCTGGATCGGGCGCGGGAAGTAGGGTTACGTAAAGTTGTGGGAGCGGCTCGCCTACAGTTGATTGGTCAATTTCTGCTGGAGTCGATGCTTATCAATGTGTTAGCGTTACTACTATCGGTGGGAATCGTTTGGTTAGCTTGGCCTTTCTTCCAGCAGATTACCGGCAAAGAGATAAGCGAAAGTTTGTGGGCATTATCGGTATGGCAGGAGCTTTGGTTTTGGGGGCTGATAGTAGGGGTTATTGTTGTAGGAGCCTTACTGGTGGGATTTTATCCCGCTTGGATGCTATCCTCTTTCCGCCCCGCTAAAGTACTAAAGGGGAATTTTCACCACTCATTCACCGGGGTTTCTCTGCGGAAAGTACTGGTGTCCTTCCAATTCGTCCTGACGATCATCCTAATCATCGGCACCATCACGGTGTATAAGCAATTATCGTTTATGCGAAACCAAGACCTGGGCTATGCGAAGGATCAGCTCTTGGTTGTAAAATCCCCGGCTATCTACGATTCTACCATCACTCAGCAGATAACTTCCTTCAAAACTGAGTTAGCACGCCATTCGGCTATTCACCAAGTAACTGCTTCTACCGAGATTCCGGGAGAAACAATCTTTGCCCGTAATCATATCTGGAAAAAAGGCAAGGAGAAAAACACGGATGTAGGATTCTTTTATCTAGATATTGACCCAGACTTTATCAATACATTTGAAATGACCGTGATAGCAGGTAGAAACTTACGGGAGGAAGATAAGGTGCCCTCCTTCGATGCTAAATACGCTAAAATCATGATCAATGAAGCACTCGTAAAAAAACTAGGATACTCTAGTAACGAAGATGCCCTTCACGAACGCCTAATTTTTAGATTAGGACTACCCGAGGTGGAGGGAGAAGTAATCGGAGTAGTGAAAAATTACCACCAACGATCGTTACAGCAGGCTTATGATCCTATCCTGTTTATTTATCCGGGCTGGAATCGATGGCAATACATCACTGTTAATCTCAGCACTGATAAACTACCTCAGACGATAGCTACAGTTGAGGAAGAATTTCAGCAGGCTTTTCCCGGCAATGCGCTGGAGTACTTTTTTCTGGATGATTATTTTAATCGGCAGTACGAGGCCGATCAGCGATTTGGCAGCATTTTTAGTGTATTTACTACCCTGGCCATCGTTGTAGCTTGTTTGGGCTTATTTGGCTTGTCAGCCTTCACCCTCAAACAACGCACCAAAGAAATTGGTATTCGTAAAGTACTGGGTGCTTCGGTAGCTCGTATCTTGGCACTACTTTCCCAAGACTTTGTGAAGCTGATTTTTATTGCCAGTCTGGTTGCACTACCTATTGCCTACTTCGCCATTCAGCACTGGTTATCGAACTATGCTTTTCATATTGAAATTAGTGTCTGGCTGTTTTTACTACCCTTACTGTTGATGCTAGCCATCGCCTTAGTTACGATAAGTATTCACACGTTCAAAGCTGCTTTGGCTAATCCAGCAAAATCACTACGGCAAGAATAAGCAAAAACCCCACCCTGTTCGGTATTGGCCGATCAGTGGGCGATAGTGAACAAGATAAAAACGTAGAGTGCTGTCAAACCTATGAGAATCGCCACTATATAGATTAGCACTCTTCTTGTAATCCCCCTTTACATTCGGAACACTTCTATCCCCAAGTGCTATGATTTTACTCATTATCATCTGTTTCATCTGGGGTAGCCAGATTCCATTGATGGCACAAGATCAGTACGAAGTAGTTGAGTTAGCCGTCATGCGAGATCAGCCGATTGTTCGGGGAAAAATTAATGGTAAGAAGGCCTACTTGTTACTGGATACCGGGGCGGATGTGAGTATTATCCACTGTAACGATGCTAAACGATACGGGTTTTCCTGCCATACCCGAACTTCTCTAAGGGGCTTTCAGCTCGCCGGACTAGGGGCTAACGTGAAGGGATTGGTTGGCGTATACGATATGGATCTTCAACTAGGCTCTCAGACGATACAAGCTAATTACATTGCTCTTGATTTATCCGGCATTATCCGCTCCCTAAATACTGGGGCATCCGTGAAGATTAGCGGTATTATCGGCTCAAAAGCACTGAAAAGGCACGGTTTTGTGGTTGATTATGATCGTAAAGAAGTCAAAATGAGGCTTCCAGGAGCCGATTAGCTTTTGGGTTAGTTTCTCAGATTAGAACTGCAACCTGTAGTTTCGTCATCAGTAATGATCTATTAATGATTGGTATTAATAATTTCCCGAATATCTGTGATCAGCTTATTTGCTAGGTGCTCGGCAGTGGCGCGAGAGTTGGATTCCGAAATAATGCGGATGATGGGTTCGGTGTTAGATTTTCGCAGGTGTACCCATTCGCGGTCGAAGCTAATTTTTACGCCATCGGTGGTATCTGTGGGTTGGTTGGCGTAGCGTTCGGCTAAGGTTGTTAGTACCGAAGTCATATCAATATCGGGCGTAAGCTCAATTTTATTTTTGGAAATATGGTACTGAGGGTACTTCGCTTTTAGTTGAGCGATAGATCTACCAAATTTTGCCAAGTGTGACAGAAAGAGGGCAATACCTACCAATGCATCGCGACCATAGTGTAGCTTAGGGAAAATTACTCCCCCGTTACCTTCGCCCCCAATAATGGCATCAGTCTCCTTCATCGCCTTTACTACATTCACTTCGCCTACGGCGGCGGCAGTATAGCTTCCTCCGTGCTTCTCAGTTACATCGCGTAGTGCCAATGAGGAAGAAAGATTAGAAACGGTATTTCCGCCCCCATTCAGCCCCAGAATATAATCGGCTACGGCTACCAATGTATACTCTTCTCCAAATGGGTCGCCGTTTTCTTGAATTAAAACTAAGCGATCTACATCAGGGTCAACAACAATCCCCAAATCATACGAACCTTGCTCCATCTTTCCGCATATATGATTGAGGTTTTCAGGAACAGGTTCGGGGTTATGGGCGAATGAACCGTTGGGTTCGCAATAAAACTTTTCTATCTGATGTACTCCCAACTTCTCTAGTAGCATCGGCACGGCAATACTACCTACCGAATTAATGCAGTCAATGGCTACTTTAAAATCTCGCTCCCGGATGACTTCCGCATCTACTTCGGGCAAAGCCAGTATAGCTTCAATGTGTTTTTCGGTAGCCCCTTCAATCCGCTGATAAGCACCTAGCTTATTAACGGTAGCAAAGTCAAAATCGGCGACTTCCGCTAAATCGAGTACCGCTTTTCCGGCTTCGGCTGAGATAAATTCTCCGGCCTCGTTTAACAGTTTGAGAGCATTCCACTGACCAGGGTTATGGCTAGCAGTGATGATGATGCCACCCTGCGCCTTCTCATCAACTACGGCTAGTTCTACGGTAGGAGTTGTCGCTAAGTCAATATCCAATACATCAATGCCCAAGCCTTGCAGGGTAGCACTCACCAACTTAGCAACCATTTCGCCCGAGATGCGGGCATCGCGCCCAATGACTACGGTTACTTTTTTGTGCTGTTGCTTCAAGTAAGAACCAAAGGCCGATGCGAACTTTACGGTATCAATCGGAGTGAGCCCTTCGCCTACGGCTCCGCCAATGGTTCCCCGGATACCGGAGATGGATGTGATAAGTGCCAAAGATGAAATGTGGTTTGAGACAGTACTATAGAAACAATAAGAGTGCGCGAAGTAAGAGAAATTAGTCGAATTTCGCCAAAACTTTGTTTACTTCCGAATCGGGGTTGCCGCAGGCTTCGCCCTTCCCCACTTCTTTGCCGCAGTAGCCGCAGGTGGCTCCCTCTTTATTCAGGAATGGACTTTGAGAAGCACAAGTACCCTTAAATTCCCCGTTTTTCAAGAAAATGAGCCGAACGCTCATCAATATAAAGAAAAGGGCAATAAATCCTATGGCTAGCAATATCGTGGTCATAACTTCAGTATTTGGTACAAAGATAATATTACTAGGGTAAAACGGGGGTAAAGGGAGCAAAGTTTCTGAGAGAAATGTTTAATGTTGCGATTGATAGTCAACAGTCCATAGACTACAGTCGATAGTGAATCCATATTCAAGTCAGGAACCTACTATGGACTATTGACCGTTGACTGTGGACTATACCTTTTGAACGATGAATGAACCAATAAACGAACATCGTAAGATTGCCCTGGAGGCCTTTGATCGACTGCTGACAATTATGGGAGAATTG
Source organism: Tunicatimonas pelagia (assembly GCF_030506325.1). Lineage (NCBI taxonomy): Bacteria > Pseudomonadati > Bacteroidota > Cytophagia > Cytophagales > Catalimonadaceae > Tunicatimonas > Tunicatimonas pelagia. The sequence continues at coordinate 2,972,214 of NZ_CP120683.1, forward strand.
CGGGTGAAGTGCCCTTGGGATCGGGAACAGACCATTGAAAGTATTCGCCATCTAACCATAGAAGAAACCTACGAACTCTCGGATGCCATTTTGAGTGGCGATCTGAGTGAAGTTCGCAATGAGCTAGGCGACTTAGCTCTGCACTTAGTCTTCTACGCCAAAATAGCTAGCGAGCAGCAGGCATTTGACATCAGTGATGTTCTGAACGGTATATGTGATAAACTAATCCGTCGGCACCCCCACGTCTACGGTGACATTGAAGCCAATGACGCGAGCACAGTAGAGCAAAACTGGGAACAGATAAAGTTGAAGGAGTCGGGAGATATACGTAAGTCAGCCCTGAGTGGAGTACCTTCCTCATTACCAGCCTTGCTAAAAGCATTCCGGATGCAGGAAAAAGCTCGAGGTGTGGGATTTGACTGGAGTGAAAAGACAGAAGTTTGGGATAAGGTAGAAGAAGAAATGCAGGAGTTTCAGGAGGCGGAAGCATCGGGTAACCTTGCGGAAGCCCAGGATGAGTTTGGGGATTTGTTATTCGCCCTAATTAACTACGCCCGCTTTGCCGGAATAAATCCTGAAGAAGCTTTGGAGCGAACGAATCGAAAATTTATGCGACGCTTCCAGCATATTGAGCAGCGGGCTTATGAGCAGGATAAGAATGTGAAAGACATGACCTTGGAGGAAATGGAAATCTACTGGAATGAGGCGAAGAAAAACACTGCTTCGTTATGATCGTTCGGTCTACCTGGCTTCACTTACGGATTCCTTTCTCCTTTTTCCTACTTCCTATCTATCTCTTCGCCCTAAGCGTAGCCGAAGATTTTTCGACAATAGATGCACTGCTGATTTTCTTCATTCTCCACTTCTCGTTGTATCCGGCTAGCAACGGTTACAACAGTTTTTTTGATAAAGATGAAGGAAGTATCGGTGGGTTGGAGCATCCCCCACCTGTGCAATTGGAGCTGTACCGAGTTTCGTTGCTGTTGGATGTAGTCGCCATTATTCTGGGATTAATAGTAAGCGTAGAGTTTGCCATCATGCTGTTTATCTACGGAATGGTTTCTAAAGCTTACAGTCATCCGTCAATCCGCCTGAAAAAGTACGCTATTGGTAGTTGGCTAGTTGCGGGATTCTTCCAGGGCTTCTTTACTTTCTTGATGGTGTACGTAGGGGTGAACGAAACCTCACTATTGTTCTCTCAGCCACCTGAAATGTGGTTAGGAGCTACTCTTGCTTCGCTCATGCTGTGGGGCTCGTATCCTATGACTCAGATTTATCAGCACGATGAAGATGCTAAACGAGGCGATTTTACGCTAAGTTATCGACTAGGTGTCTTGGGAACATTCCACTTCACCGCCATCTTTTTCGGACTGGCTACTTTAGGTTTCTGGTTATACTACCGAATCTATTTTGGTGAATTGCTAGCTGGATTATACTTAACTTCTTTGCTACCCGTGTTAGGGTACTTTTCTTATTGGTACATCCGCGCCCGTGAAGATCGCTCCCGAGCTGATTTTCGTCATACTATGCGGTTGAATTTTCTTTCTAGTTTATGCCTTAATCTGTTTTTTGGGCTAATGGTCATATGGGATTGGATATAAAAAGTAAGACTTCCAAAGAATTTCAGTCGGGTTGTTGAACCTTCGGAAGTCTACTGTCAACATATTTCTGGTAAGGTGAAATTACTACTACGGCAGCTCAGTATCCCCCGTGATAGTCCAACCTTTATTATTGATAAGGGTATTGCGGGCGGTTTTTCCTACAGCGCTGTATTCCATACCATCAGCCCCTAGATTAACATTAGAAGGTACTGTATTTAGCTCAGCCCAACCCTTGAGAGTCGCATCATAGTTGGTAGAGGAGAGGCCTGAGTTATCTAGCATCTTAGACATGTTAGTAGCACTATTGATTTTCCACCCGCCTAGACTATGATTAAAGGCAGAAGCTTCTTGAAACATAAATTGAAATTCGGCAACGGAGCTTACATCCCAACCAGAAATATCCTGACTAAATGCGGTATTTTGGCTGAACATTAAGGCCATACTAGTAGCACTGCTGGGAACCCAGCCGGTAATATCTTCGTTGAATGGCGTTTGCCGAAACATGGCAGCGAAGCTACGAACATTACTCACGTCCCAACTGGTTATGTCACCTTCAAAGTTGGAAGCTCGGTCAAATGTGGAACGCATTTGTGTTACCGATGATACATCCCAGGGTAGATCTTGGTTGAATGAAGATGCTTCTTGAAACATGAAAGATATATCCGTGACACTACTCGTAATCCAATTATCTAAAGGCTGATTGAACGTAGATGCCTGATAAAACATTCCTCTCATATTGGTTACATTACTCACATCCCAATTATTCAGGGGCGAATTGAATGAACTTGCGCCCATGAACATATTATTCATATCGATTACATTACTCACATCCCAATCATTCAAGGGCGAATTGAATGAACTTGCGCCTTCAAACATACTTCGCATGGTTGTAATTGTGCTTACTTCCCAATGTCCGATAGAGCCAGTGAGATTTTGTGCCCCTCGGAACATATCTGTCAAGTCATTAATATCGTCTAAATCAGGGGCATCCGTAGCGGTAATTTTCAAATCTTCACAACCGTTAAAGGCCCCTCGCATATATTGCCAGTCAATATTACCCCACTGCTCAACGGTCTTTATCTTGGTATTATCGCTGGAGTTATTGAAAGAAAGAGCGGGGAATGTACCCGTAATCTTTACCGTATAGGTGTCTGCCGTACTGTAAATATGGGTGGCGGCGGCCGTTTGCCCCCTGCTAGTCTCACCATCACCCCAATCTACAGTATAGTTAAACGAAAAGTTCAGTCTGGCAAGGATTGGTATGGTAATAGACAAGTCACTAGCGGTTACTTCCCAGGTAGTGATGAATGCGTCGGGGTCCGCTACAACTTCGGTAACGTCATTTAGCATCACAGTCACCTTGGCGGTTTTGGTATCGGCACCATTGGTTACTTCGTAATCAGCCGTAAGGCTGGTATTGGTTTCGTAATCAAAAGCACTAGCTTGGGCTACGGTAAGTTCGCCAGTAGTAGCATTGATTGCGATCGCTCCCGCTGGGGTTTGCGATGTCAGCTTAAATGAGAGATTCCCAAAACCGGTTGCCTGCACGGTGCCCAGCACCTGATCAGCGGTTGGGTTCTCGTCAATGGTTACGCTAAAGTCAGCGACTGTAATGGCTTCGTCTATATCCGTTAGGGTAATGGTAACCTGGGTCGTATCGCTTGCTGTGCCCACGGTAGCCACTACTTGAGCGGTTAGCGTAAAGTTGCTTTCAAAATCAAACTTACTAGAATCCGCAACGGTCAGCTCGCCGGAAGCAGCGTCAATGGTTATTGCACCCTCCGGGCTTTGCGAGGCTATTGCAAAGGCCACCGTTCCGGTAGTGGTGGCTTCCACTTGGCCGAGTACTTGACCCTCATTAGGATGTTCATCAATCGTTACGGCAAAGTCGCTGGCCGAAATGCTAACCTCTTCTACATCCGTTAGGGTAATGGTGACGGTGGCAGTATCGGTTTGGGTACTAGTGGTAGCTACTACTTGAGCCGTTGATGTTGGGTTGGTCTCAAAATCAAACTTGCTAGAATCGGCTACTGTTAACTCGCCCGTGTTAGCGTTGATCGATATGGCCCCCGCAGGTACTTGAGAAGCCAATGCTAAGCTAACCGATTCAGTGCTAGAAACCTGAACTGTCCCCAGTACTTTTCCCACAGCGGGGTTCTCATCAATAGTTGCGCTGAAGTCAGCCACAATGGCACCATCTTCATTCACATCGGTCAACGTAATGGTGATGGATGACAAGTTGCTTACTCCTTCGGCCGTAGCGGTTCCCGTAGCACTAATGACCGGATTGGTCTCAAAATCAAATAGTGAGGCATCGGCTACGGTGAGTTCCCCGATTTGTGAGTCAATGGCTAGTGCCCCAGCTGGGTTCGGCTCGGTGAGTGAATAAGCAATGGTACCTTGACTAGTGGTGGCTTCCAATGTACCCAGCGAAGCTCCGTCGGCTGGGTTTTCATCGATAGTCTTGGCGAAGGGCGTTACGGAGATTTGCACCCCTGAGGGGTCATCTTCTTTACAAGAAAAGAAGCCTGCTACAAACAGGAAAGAGAGAAAATACAGTAGTATTCCACGGTTCTTCATGCTGATAATACTTTAGATTTGTTATTATTTTGATCGCCCAAAAGTAGCACAAGAACATAGCCTTTGTAATAGCCCTCGGGGTGGGCGGCGGATAATGAAAAGTATCTGGCAGAAATTGTAAGGCTTTACGGGAGGGATGTAATTTTCAGTGTAAAATAGCAGGAGCGCGGAGCCGGGAGCTAGGCGCAAGGGGTGCCTTCTGTGCGTATAGAAAATACCTTTGTACGTATAGAAAGTGCTCCAAGCCCCGTGCTCCCCGCGCCTCGCCCTTAAAGTTTTATGCCGAACCGGGTACGGAATTTCTCAGCAAAGCGGGTGCTGTTTTTGAACCCTACGGAGAAAGCTAACTGCTGGGTGGATTTGTAATTACCCTGATCGTAGTAGGCTTTGGCGCGGAGTAGGCGACGTTCCGTGATTAGTTTAGTAGGAGTAGAACCACACAGCTCCTTTACTTTTCGGTACAGAGTGCGTTCGGTTAAGTCCAGTTGAGCGCATAGTTCGGGTACGCCAAATGGCTTGTTGCCAATATTCTCATCAATCACGCTGCGTAGCCGCTGGTTGAATTCGGCTAGCTCGTCAGGTAGTAGTGGAGTTTGATTCTCGCGTAGTTGTTGCGCGATAAATTGCTTCCTGAAACTATCCTGCTCAAGCAGCTTATCAATCAGTATTGAGAGCTCTTCTTCTGAAAATGGTTTGGTCAGGTAGCCATCAATGCCTACCCGAAGCATATCCAACTTGCGCTGCTGGTCGGCTTGCGCGGTAATGACGACAATGGGCTGTTTATAATTTCGCTGCTTAAGTTCATGAATTAGTTTTAGCCCATCCATACGCGGCATCATGTAATCGGTGATGATTATATCAACATCATGTTTTTCTAATAGCTGTAGAGCTTCTTCACCGTGTACTGCCTCCAGAACTGTGTATTGGCTAATAGCGGGAATGCTTAGGATAAACCGTCGCATATCCTGATTATCTTCTACCAATAGAATTGTCTTCGTTGATGACGGAGATAATGGCGGAGCGTTTTCTTCCAGAGAGGTATCGTCAATAGTTATTTCTGAATGGGGCACTTCGGTAGCGGTAGAATCTCCTTGCCAAAACTGATCTTCCATAAAACGAATGGTGAACTGCGCGTAGCGGTTTACCTCGCTTGCTACCTGAATATAGTAGTCGTGTTGTTCTAAAATAGCTCGGGTTATTGATAGCCCAATGCCACTGCCCTGGCTGCGGGTAATATCATTTTTCACTTGGTAGAACCGATCAAAAATCCGGTCTACATCCTGCCAAGGAATGCCGATACCGGTGTTGTATATCTTAAGCAGGGCTTCATCTTCTACTTGCAGTATGAGCTTGGTAACTCCACCTTGATGAGTAAACTTTAGTGCATTGATAATTAAATTGGTAATGGCTCGGTTCATCAGCACCGCATCGCCGTCGATGAATATCGGGCGGTCGGGAATATCTAGCGTTAGATTAATGGTTTGCTGACTGAAAATATCAGAAAAATCGGCGTGAACTTTTTGCAGCAATTGCGATAGATTCACCGAAGTACGCTGAAGGGTCAGTCCTTTATTATCCAGCTTGCTTAGGTCAATAATACTGTCGACCAGCTCTTTGATATCGGCAGATTTCTCAGCGATAATCTTAGCGTGCTGCTGGTTCGTTTCGCCAACAGCACTTTCGGAAAGTCGGCGGGCGTAGCCAGAAACCAAGGTAAGTGGGGTACGGATTTCGTGCGAGATATTAGCGAAGAAGTGGCTTCTGAAATCATGCAGTTCCTGTAGTTCCCTCGCTTGCGCTTCAATAGTGCGCCGATCAGCTAATGCTTTATTTCGCTCCAGGGCTAGCATTTTTTCAGCTTCTTAGTTAAACTGTTTAATGTAGAGCACAATAAGGTAGGGCGTGAAAAAGGCTACGGTTATCACGACCAGCACCGTATTTGGTAAGTCATAATCCTGAAAAAAGATATGGCTACTTAGGGCAGCCGTTAAACTCACCAGCAAAACGATAAAGTGAGCGGTAAACCGTTGGTAAAGAACAACCGCCGCCAGTGGATAAACAATAAGAAACAGTTCGGTCAGTTCGCCAGGTATCGTAAATATGCCAACTAATGTACACTGTACGATACTAAAGCCAAAGAATAGAAATTTGGATAGCTCGGCGTAATCTTTAACATTGAGGTACTGCACAAAACTAAAAATAAGTAAGGTAGTAGCGGACTGCAGCGCAATAGGGTGCCAAAGTTGAGATGATACTAACCCGTAGATGGCGATAAATATCACTGATACATGATACCAAGTTATGCACAGAATATTCAGCAACTTTTTATTTCGGTGTTCCCGCTTTTGTTCGGGGTCAATACCCAAGTTGACTAAGTAGGTATAAAAAGAAATCAGCGGTTTGAGTGTAAGTTGCGGGAAACGATAGATAGTTAGTTGAGCGGTTTTCATACAGGCTTATCTAGAGTCATTAATTATGTAAAACTAATCAGGAGTTGCGGATTGTTTTACTTTCACCTTTTTCTTTTTGCCCTATGCGGGGGAATAGTACTGATAACCTGCACGCTTGCCATTCCCGAAGTACCTAGTATATGCTAACTTTCTTTTAGGTTGACAGAACCCTACGGGTACAGAGAGACAATTTCTATATGATAGGGAGCTTGTGGAGTGGATGCACCGAAAACCGGGAATGGGAGTTCAGGCCAGAAGTAAAACAGAGAGAGCCAGATTTTTACGTCTGGCTCTCTACTATTCACTCGTTAAAAACTAGTCCTGACTGATAATACATCAATCTACCCATGTCAGCTTTTTAATGCAATGATTACCAGAGTCAGCTACGTAAACATTTCCGGCAGCATCAATAGCCAAACCTTGTAGTCCGACAAAACCTGTGGCAATTCTTCTGGAATTACCATTAGTATCTATTTCCCAGATTCGGTCATTACCAGTAATGTAGATATTTCCGTTCGAGTCGATAGCTACGTCGCTAATCCGGAAATATGACCCAGCTAAAGTCGTGACGTTATTATTGGTGTCTATCTTACGCAACTTATTATTGTCGTTATCAGCTACGTACAAGTTCCCTGAAGCATCAGCGGTAATTCCTTGAGGTTGGTTAAACTGAGCGACGTTCGGTGCACCATCAGCCGATCCGGCAGTCCCCCTACCTACCGAATAGGTAGTCCAGTTATTGTTACTGATACTAAACTGCTCAATCGCATGTCCTCCAAACATAGAGGCGTATATGTTATTATTATAAATGGCTATTCCCCAGATGGTAGATGAGCCTGGGGCACCAGGGCTAGTTACCACTCCGGCTGAGGTGATTTTTCGTATTCTACCAGCACCACCACCTGTTCCAAAGTCAGCCACCCATATAGTACCTGAGGCATCAACCTCTACATCACTTGGGTCTAAGAACTGGGCACTAGTACCTATACCATCGCGCGAACCTCGAGTACTGCCGGCAAATGTAGTTACCACTCCGGTCGGGGTAATCTTACGAATACGATGATTACCTGCATCGGCTACAAATAGGTTACCATTGCTATCAAAAGCCATTCCCTTAGGGTCGTTGAACCGAGCAGCCTGACCAGTACTGTTAGTATTACCTGATGCTCCAGGTGTACCCGCAAATACACTTACCACCCACTTATCGTTGTCATCGACGATGATGGTAAAATTCGCCGAAGAAGTACTACCATTTAGTTCGGCCTGGTAGGTTCCCGTGATAGTGGGGTTGGTTTCGTGGTCGAAGCTACTGGCAGTGGCGATTAGTAACTGCCCTTGGGCATTAATACTCACCGCATTGGGCACTGACTGGCTTATAATGGTGTAAGTAGGCGTTCCAGTACCGTTGGCCACAGTGACATCTAATACGCCAATCGCGGTATTCACCTCACTGTTTTCGTTTACATTTCCAAAAAACGCATTGGCGGTTATCATCACCTCCAGAACATTGTTGATAGAAATGGTAAAGTCTGCTTCGGCTTCCTGGCTATCTACAACTACCTTGTACCTTCCTGTAACCTGCGTATTGGTTTCAAAGTCAAATACAGTAGCATCGGCAATGCTGATTTCGCCTTGGGCGTTGATGCTGACCGCCCCAGTTATTGACTGACTGACAATCGAGTAGGTTGGCGTTGCCCCATTGAATCCGGTAGCGTTTACCGTGCCAATAATGGTATTCACCGGACTATTTTCATCTACGTTTCCACTAAAATCAGTAGCACTTAGCGGTGTGGTAGGTTCCGTAATATCGTTAATTGTGATAGTGAAGTTGGCTTCTGCTTCTTGGCTACCTACAACTACCTTGTACTTACCCGTAATCTGGGTATTAGTTTCGTAATCAAATGCACTAGCATCGGCTACGCTCAATTGTCCCTGAGCATTAATACTCACCGCTCCAGTTATGGACTGGGACGCTATGGAGTAGGTCGGTGTTCCTCCGGTCACGGTTGCTGATACGGTACCAATGGCCATACCTGCTGGACTATTCTCATCGATACTGCCTGAGAAGTCAGCTATGGTAATCTTGATACCATCTTCATCCACCACTGTTACTTCTTCTACATTCAGAACCTTCACCGTAAAATTGGCGGTGTCCGTCACGGTACCCACGGTCGCCGTATAGGTTCCTGTAATTTCCGAATGGGTTTCATGGTCAAACAGGCTACTATCAGCTACAATAACTTCACCCTGGGCATTGACACCTACTGCGCCACTGGGCGATTGGCTAATGACCGCATAGGTAGCAGGATCACTGCTCCCAGTGACTGTCACGTCTAGGGTGCCAATGACGGTACCCGATGCGCTGTTTTCGTCCAAACTATCTAAGAAGGTATTGGCGTTAACCTGTATTTCGTTCACATCGGTAACAGTGATGGTAAAGCTTGCTGTGTCACTGGTTCCCTCAGCCGAGGCTACGTATTCCCCGCTGATGGTAGGGTTGGTCTCAAAATCAAACGCCGCTACCTGAGCTACTTTCAGCTCCCCGCTACTGGCTTCTACACTAACGGCCCCATCTACACTTTGGGAAAGCAAACTGTACAACAAAGCGGTACCCGTGCTGGCAGTAGCTACTAAGGTATCAATTACATCACCCATTGTTGGGTTTTCAGCAATACTTGCGGTAGCATCCATTGCCGTAATGGTTAAAAGGTTTCCTGTTCCGGGAGTGGGAGTTGGGGACGGTGGGTTGGAGGCATCATCGTCCTCCCCGCAGGAAACGATGAGCAACCCACTCATGACAATGCCCCACAATAAAACTAGAAATCGCACACTGATTCTTTTCATTGGAATAAAAGATTACGTGAAATAAATGAGTAAAGCGGTGGGTCGGGAGGTGCAGAGAACCGGTGATTTAAAACCGGACGCTGCAATAGTAAAAAATAAAAAGTAACGGATAATAACCCTTCAAATAGCGAGGATGTAATGATCTACGGGTCAGGATATAGCCGAAATGATGGAAATAGAAGTTCGCCTTACCGGGTCTGCCAAATATCTTGTTGGTTCCGAAAAATATGATTATTGCGACTTTTAATTAAACTTTTGTAAGAATTTTGAAGGTGTGCGAAATTACTACGAATTGAAGTGGGGTAATTAATAAAGAAGCCGAAGTTCCTTAGTCAAGAGGAGGAAAATAGCAATGAGTTTTTGGAATAAACGGGTGGAGTGGAGAAAGTCAATACGGTCTAATTGGGGTTTTCGGATGTTTCTACTTTCATCTTTTTCTTTTTCCCTCGGGTATTATAGCGATACCAGTCGCCCACTCGCTCACCTTTCTCAAATTGCCCAGAGTATTCTAGTTTCCCTTTGGGAGTGTAGAACTTCCATTCACCATTTTCTTTTCCATCAGCAAAAGATCCGGTTTGCCAGAGTTCGCCGTTCTCATGGTAGAACATCCAGTCACCATCAGGTAAGCCCTGCTGATAATTCCCCACGCGTTTTAGTTGCCCACTTTCGTAAAAAAACTGCCATTGACCTTGGTATAAACCATTTTTATAAACGCCTCGCTTTTCAACTAACCCGTTAGGAAAGTAGTAATAAGCTGAGTCCTCCAGTAGTCCGTACTGCCAGATTTCTTTTCCCGTCAGCTTTTCGTCAAAATCAAAGTATTGTACTTTGCCGTGCAGCGTATCGTGCCGATACTCTTCTATCGAGTTAAGCTTTCCGTCAGGATAGTAGAATTTCCATATATCCTCTTTACCAAAGTCGCTCTCTTTCCCCTCTGCCTTTATTGATCCATCTTCGTAGTATTCAACTGTTGTTGTCTGACTAAAAACATCTCCCGAGGTTAAAACAAGCATCAAGCTGAGAAAGAGTGAATGCGTCAGTGTGTTCAAGTATCGAAGTTTAAAGTGTTGTAGTACTTGGTAGGTGTTAGGGTATTCTCGAGGTTACTTGTTTAGTGTAAACGGAAATACCATACAGCGGTCACCATAATACAAAAACACCATAACACATTAACACACAAAACTAAGAGAGAATTAGTATACTTGTACTCTCGAACAATAACCTAACTACCAAACTATGGGATTTTCTACTTTAGACATTATTGTCTTCCTGGTTTACTGCCTGTTTATTGTGGGACTAGGACTGTGGGTATCGCGCGATAAAAAGGGGGAAGAAAAGAATTCGGAAGATTATTTTTTGGCAAGCCGCTCGCTACCCTGGTGGGCCATTGGAGCTTCACTTATTGCTTCTAATATTTCTGCCGAGCAATTTATCGGTATGTCCGGTTCGGGCTACGCCCTCGGACTGGCAATTTCTACTTATGAGTGGATGGCAGCGGCTACGCTGTTGGTAGTAGGTAAATTCTTTTTGCCCGTCTACATCAAGAAGCAGATTTACACCATGCCCCAGTTTTTGGCTGATCGTTATAACGATACGGTACGAACCGTGATGGCCGTATTCTGGCTACTGGTTTATGTATTTGTAAACCTTACCTCAGTCATCTATCTGGGCGCACTCAGCATTGAAACCGTCATGGGTATTCCTTTCACCTATGCTGTAGCAGGATTGGCCGCCTTTGCTTTGCTATACTCCATTTACGGAGGACTAACCGCCGTAGCCTGGACTGACGTAGTGCAGGTGGTGTTTCTGGTTCTGGGTGGATTGGTTACTACCTATTTAGCGTTGGAAATTGTGGGAGATGGCGATGTGCTGGGCGGACTAGCCCGCTTACGTGATGAAGCCCCTAAGCACTTCAATATGATTATTAATGAAGGCGAAATGATGATTCCCGACGGGCAAGGTGGCACCCGCGATGCCTACATGGACTTACCCGGACTAAGCGTACTGATTGGTGGTATGTGGATTGTGAACTTAAGCTACTGGGGCTTTAACCAGTATATCACGCAGCGAGCGTTGGCGGCTAAAGATTTAGATAATGCCCAACGCGGAGTGCTTTTCGCCGGATTCTTGAAGTTATTAATTCCTCTGATTGTAGTAATTCCCGGTATTGCGGCTTACGTGATTGTGCAGAATGAAGAGTTGGCAGGGAACTTTACCCAAACTATGACCGATCCCGATACCGGATTTATCAAACCGGATCGGGCGTATCCTACACTGCTGGGCTTGTTGCCTAACGGACTACAAGGGGTAGCATTTGCGGCACTTACCGCGGCGATTGTGTCGTCACTGGCTTCGATGGCAAATAGTACATCCACTATTTTTACCATGGATATTTATCGGCATTATTTCAATAAAAATGCCTCTGAGGCCAACTTAGTCCGCACCGGACGAATTGTGGTTCTCGTAGCTTTTATTGTTGCCTGCTTCGTAGCTCCGGCACTGGGAGTACTTGACCAAGCTTTCCAGTTCATTCAGGAGTATACCGGCTTTGTTTCGCCGGGTGTATTTGCCATTTTTGTATTCGGGGTATTCTGGAAAAAGACCACTCCCAAAGCCGCGCTCACTGCGGCGATTCTTACCATCCCACTTTCTACCCTATTTAAGTTTGTCACCCCGAATATACCGTTTATCGACCGGATGGGGATTGTCTTCCTGATCTTAGCAGCTATTATTATTGTAATGAGCCGGGTAGAAGGAAGAGGTAGGGATCAACCTAACTCGGTAGAAATTGATTCGGGACTCTTTAAGACCAGTGCTAAATTCAACATCGGGGCACTGCTCATTCTTGGAGTTCTGGCAGCGTTGTATGCGATTTATTGGTAGAAATTCCGCATCACTGATTAATAGTTTTCACGAGATCGAGCTTTATAGATTGTAGCGAATGATACCGGAATATCTGTACCACTACTATGAAACAAGCAATGGTTCTTTTCAAAATATCACACAAAATGGATATGAGAAAGCCGTTAAGATTCAGGGCAAAATCTCGGAAGGCTGGAATAGTAAGAGGCCATCTAACTATATAGAACTTCGGTTTGCTCTGGAAAAGAGGTTAAGAGACCAGTTTATATCCAAGGGTGGGAAGCCTACTAGAGATGATCCGTTTTACTTTACATTAGGAGAATGTAAGTGGGCAAAATCCTGGTATATAAACCCTGGAGTTGTAAAAATTCCATTATCTGATTTCAGTTCCGAACATATCAGTTTTACGTACCCTGATAGTATGGTATCGTTTCAGTTTAATGACGAACCTAAACTTGCAACGTATCGGAAAGGATGTAATGGACAAGTCTTTTTACTAAGCGAGTTAAGTGATCTGATCAGTGAGTATGGATTACCATCTGAGGAAAAATCTCACGCTGAAGAAAGGCTAAAATATGACAAATATATAGAAGCTCAGGTGTGGGATGACTCAATAATAGAAGCATATAAAGCAAAGCTCAACGAGGTATAAAATGCCCTAAAACGCGTTTTATACTAATCAATTTAGTTATAATGAATAAGCAAACGATACAAACTGAATTTGAAACCCGCTACGGCAAACCAACCTTACTAGTGCGCTCCCCGGGTCGAGTCAACCTCATCGGCGAGCATACCGATTATAATTTGGGGTTTGTGCTTCCGGCAGCAGTAGATAAAGAAATCATTTTTGCCCTATCTCCTAGTTCTGACAAACAGTCGCACTTCCACGCGCTTGACCTAAACGAGACGCTAGATTTCGATACCCAAAATTTTCAGAAATCAGAAAAAACGTGGGCAAACTATGGCTTAGGGGTGATTGACCAATTGCAACAGCTTGGCCATCAAGTTCCGGCCTTTTCCTGCGTTTTTGGTGGAAATATTCCGCAGGGGGCGGGAATGTCATCATCGGCTGCCTTAGAGTGTGGTTTGGCCGTTGGGCTTAACGAATTATTCAATCTAGGCATTGACAGGGTAGATTTAGTTAAGCTTTCGCAAAAAGCGGAGAATGAGTTTGTGGGAATGAACTGCGGCATTATGGATCAGTTTGCCAGTGTGTTTGGTAAAGATCGCCATGCTCTGAAGCTAGATTGTCGTTCGCTAGAATATGAGTACTATCCGGCAGACATTAGCGAATACAAACTGGTGCTGTTCAATAGTGCCGTAAAGCATTCTTTGGTAGATTCAGAGTACAATGTTCGCCGTAGCCAGTGTGAAGAAGGAGTCGCGCTTTTACAGAAACTGGGTGAAAATGTAGCTAGCTTACGAGATGCCACTTTACCAATGCTGGAAAAATATCAGAGTCATTTTGACGAAGTGGTTTACCATCGCTGCGCCTATATTGTAAAGGAAAACCAGCGGGTGCTAGACGCTTGTCAGGCATTAGCGAATCAAGATTTAGCTACCTTTGGTCAGAAGCTCTACGAGTCGCAGCACGGTATGCAGTACGAATACGAGATCACGGTGCCCGAAACCGAATTTTTGGTAGATCAAACCCGCGACGAACCCGCTGTTTTAGGCGGACGACAGATGGGTGGCGGATTTGGTGGCTGTATCATCAACTTGATTGAAGAAGCCGAAATTGACCGTATTGCTAACCAGCTCGCTCAAACGTATAAAGAAAAATTTAATCTAGACTTAGAAGTATACATCGCCGATATTGTCAACGGAACCGAAATAATGATTGATGATTGATGCCTCCGTGGCGCGGATAAATGATTAATTAATATCATCAGTCATTAGTCATCACTCATTAATCATCAACAAAATGGAATTTAACCTTACTGATCATCCGCATCGCCGTTACAATCCACTCACCGGAGACTATGTGCTAGTTTCGCCCCACCGCACCAAACGACCCTGGCAGGGGCAGGTAGAAAAATCGGAGGAAGAAAAACGACCAGAGTACGATCCCGACTGCTATTTGTGCCCGGGTAATGAGCGGGCTGGTGGTGAAATTAACCCCAATTATCAAAACACTTTTGTCTTCACTAATGACTTTGCCGCGCTCAATCAGGAAAGTCCTAGCGGTACTTACGAAGTAGGTGGTCTGTTGCGAGCTAGGAGCGAGACCGGAATTTGCCGGGTAGTTTGTTTCTCACCCCGCCACGACCTTACAATACCCGAATTGTCGGTGAGCGACATTGAAAAAGTGATTAAGCTGTGGCAAGATGAGTACCGCATACTGGGAGCGAATCCGGACATTAACTACGTACAGATTTTTGAGAATAAAGGCAAAATGATGGGTTGTAGTAATCCGCACCCGCACGGGCAAATATGGGCGCAAAGCACGGTGCCGAACGAACCAGCTACCGAAGGAAAATTTCAAGGCGATTACTACCAGCGCAACCGCCGCAGTCTGCTGGCTGATTATCTGAAGATAGAGATGAAGGAGCGAGAACGGATTGTCGTAGAAAATGATCATTTTGTGGCGTTGGTACCCTTCTGGGCGGTTTGGCCCTACGAAACTATGATTATCAGTAAACGGCATATTCAGCATATTTTGCAGTTCAATGACGAAGAAAAAACCGCCTACGCTGAAATCCTCCAGCAATTGACTATCCGTTACGATAACCTATTCGAGACCTCTTTCCCATACTCCGCCGGAATCCACCAGGCTCCTACTGACGGTCTAGACCACACGGAGTGGCACTTCCATCACCATTTTTATCCCCCATTGCTTCGCTCTGCCACTGTAAAAAAATTTATGGTCGGCTACGAAATGCTCGGCGATCCCCAACGCGACATTACCGCCGAAATGGCTGCTGAAAAATTAAGAAGCTTACCAGATGTGCATTATAAAAACGAGGCTACTAAGATTTGAAACTCCGTAATTTCTTGATGCTGTAATATGAACTCTATGTAAGGAAACGGTATATAAAAATAAACTTATAAGTTGATTTTATGGTTATAAATGGTATCTTTGCTATTGTCAATGGGAGCTTACTGTCTGTCCGGTTTGAGGGAAATGAAAGAGATGAGTTTGCTAGACTATTTGAGCAATGGCAAGATATCGAGTACCTCGAAAACTTTTTTGAAAGTAACAAAGATGATTTGCAAAATGGATTTTTCGGAAATATTAGCATTGAAGATGCAGTATTTACTACTACTGAAGAAGCCGATGAACTGGAAAACCACATTCAGGAAGTGGCCAAAAAAGGACAGGAAGATGATTATTCTACACTCTACGATCTGATATTTCATCCTTTACATGCCAACGATGTGTCAACGTCGCACATAGAAAGCAAAGCATACGGCTTAACCTCTAAATCTTGGTTACGAGTGTATGCTATTCAGATCGCTACTAATTTATATGTTGTTTCTGGCGGTGCCATCAAGCTTACCAAAGCTATGCAAGATCGTCCACATACTATAGAAGAACTTAAGAAACTTAGAGCTACTGCATCCTATCTTAAAGAAATAGGATTAGAAGGTAGCGGAGACTACGGTTACATAGATATACAAACATCATGATTACACGACAAGACGCACTTAACAAACTTAACGGGATTATTTTAGATGGGCGGCAATCCGCGACTCCTAGCCAGTGGCACGAGGATGTAAAGCGACGCGCTGAAGAAAAGCCCTGGAAAAAACGATCTCAAGCAGTAGCCTTAGCCGTTCTACGAACCCTCCGCGCCAAGAAAATGAGTCAAAAAGAACTAGCTGAACAGTTAGGCGTATCTGCTCAACTAGTTAATAAATGGGTAAAGGGTAAAGAGAACTTTACTTTTGAAACAGTTTCAAAGTTAGAGGAAGCCTTAGATATTCAGTTAATGCAAGTTACTGGTCTTAAAAAGCAAACAACTAAGTTGAAAGAGTACATTATGGTGGAAAAGGTTGAGAAGGCTAAAAAGTCGCATAAACCTACTCAGACGGCTTCAACAGAAACCAAAGTGATTCCAATGAGCAGAGAACTTAGTTATATTCCTGACGAGCAATATGCCTACTCATGAAAGAAGAAGAAGCTGGGAAAATAGGTTTCCTTCTTAGCAACATTAGTACTTTAGAATTTGCTACAATCGATAGTGCCTATCAGGAAGGTAGTCCAGAAGATTTACAGCTAGGCTTCGGCTTTGGGATACTAGAAGAAGAGAGGTGGATAGTCTGTGATGCCAACGTTGAATTTCATATTAATAATCGCCCCTTCATCATCATAAAGGTACGGTGCGAATTTGAAATCGATCCGAATGCTTGGGAAAGGTTCGTTGATTACAAAAAAAATACAATAACATTTCCGGATGGGCTCCTCCGACATCTGGCGGTTCTTACTACGGGTACTACCCGCGGTATACTACATGCCAAAACGGAAAACACAAAATTCAATCAAATCATACTACCCACTCTTAACATTGCTGATATTGTCAGCGAACCCATAACTTTTGATATAGACGCTAAGAAGTAATTACTTGCTCTGAATAGCCTCTTAAAAATGTACATTTTGTTCGATACCAAACAAGTTAATCTTATCAAAGATTACAACCCTACTAACAAATCAAGAACTTATGCTAAATATATTCCATTTTGGGCATAACTCTTATGTGACGGTTATGTGATTGAGTAAAGCGGTTAGTTATATTTATATGTGTAAATAACTGTAAATCAGTTGCTTAAAAATAATCACTCGTATGATGGCTATGTGATTAAGCATTAAAAATGAACCACTTTCCAAAAATAGAAACCAACAGGCTACTTCTTACTGAGTTGAAAGCAGCCGATATTCCTACTATTGTCAAGCACGCTTTCAATCCGAAAATATCAGACTTCACAGGAAATATACCTTATCCGTACTCAGAAAAAGACGCGATCTACTGGCTAAATCTGGCGAATCAAGGATTTAGAAGCGGAGCAAATGTTATTTTCGCAATTAGACTAAAACCTCAAGAAGAATTTATTGGAGGAATAAGTTTGACCATTGAGCGAAGATTCAATCGGGCAGAAATTGGCTATTGGATTGCCGAACCGTTTTGGAACCAAGGTTTGACTACGGAAGCCACAAAGGCGATAGTAAAGTTCGGTTTTGAGATACTCAATTTGAACAAACTAACCTCATCGCATCTCGCCAAAAACATAGCTTCAGGAAAAGTGATGCAAAAGGCTGGAATGGTCAAAGAAGGTGAATTGAAGGAGCATATTCTCAAAGATTCTGAATACCATGATCTGATTTTGTATGGACTTACTAAAACTGATTACGTTACACGAATATAAACGGAATGGTGGCTACAGAGAGGTATGAAAAGAGTATGACACCAAATTAGTGCAATATTTGTTATAGTTTTACGATCAGGGCATTATGAATGGTTATCCACACTTAAGATCATCAGTATGGAAAAATTACTGAAACTGCATATTGAAAAACTTCCAGAGGGATTTTACTTAGCAACATCTGACACAATTCAAGGTTTGGTAGCGCAAGGAAGAACTTTGAATGAAACCATAGAGATTGCAAGAGATATTGCTAAAAAATTGATTGAAGCCCAGGAGGGAGAAGGAGCAGAGGATAAGCTAACTACTATAGATGATAACTTTGATTATTCAATAGTTGTCGGAGTTTAGTAATGGGAAGGTTAGCTGGGTTTCGCTACAGACAAATCATAAAGAAACTTACGTCAGGCCGCAGGCAGTCATGAGATATGGCCACCATGGAATGGCATAATGAAGAAACTAAACGATTCACTACTATTCCTAATTATCCTGGCGATATGCCTGAAGGAACACTGAGAGCTATCCTGAAGCAAGCTAATGTTTCACCAGACGAATTTCTGCAAAATTGAAGAAATACATATTGTCGGGAATAGGTATTTTGGTTGGGCTCGGATTAATTTTAGATGTATTCATTTTTCAAGATAAGGCTATTGTTCCCGGATGGGGAGAATCTATGATAACTCCTTTTCAATTTGTTGAACTAATAGGTGCAGTATTACTGATTGCTTCGAGAGTCTTTTCGTATAGAAAGGTAACAGTCTAAGTCGGAAAGAGCTAATCTCATAAGATAACAATTCATGCAAAAACAACTCATCGTTGGCCTAGCCCAAATTTCCCCGGTATGGCTAGACCGGGAAGCAACGCTGGTAAAAGTAGCCGATTACGTAAACCAAGCAGCCGAGCAGGGCTGCCGGTTAGTAGCGTTTGGAGAAGCTTTGGTTCCCGGTTACCCGTTTTGGTTAGAACGAACCAATGGTGCCCAATTCAACTCACCTGTTCAAAAGGAGCTACACGCGCTTTATCTACGAGAAGCCGTAGTGGTAGAAGAGCATTTGAGTGATCTGCAAAAATTAGCGCAGCAAAAGCAAATTGCTGTGTATTTGGGCTGTATCGAGCGAGCGATGGATCGGGGTGGACACAGTGTTTACTGCTCGTTGGTTTATATTGATACTAAAGGAGAAGTTGGTTCGGTACACCGTAAACTGATGCCAACTTATGATGAGCGACTGGCTTGGTCACCGGGTGACGGTCACGGACTGCGAGTGCATCCGCTGGGCGCATTTACCGTAGGCGGGCTGAATTGCTGGGAGAATTGGATGCCGTTGCCTCGGGCTGCTCTTTATGCTCAAGGCGAAGATGTGCACGTAGCCGTTTGGCCGGGTTCTCAGCGAAATACGCAAGATATTACCCGTTTCATCGCCCAAGAAGCCCGCTCCTACGTCATCTCGGTTTCGGCACTAATGCGAAAATCGGATATTCCTGACGATGTGCCGCAATCGACACAGATCAAAGAAAACAGTGATGAGTATTTGACCGACGGAGGTTCTTGTGTCGCCTCACCCGATGGAAGTTGGTTGCTGGAACCGCAGGTAGGTGAAGAAGGGCTATATACTGCTACGCTGGATCATCAGAAAATTCGAGAAGAACGGCAAAACTTTGACCCCTCCGGTCACTACTCTCGCCCTGATGTTACTCAGCTTATGATAAATAGAGAGCGCCAAAGCGTAGTGAAATTCCGTGAGGAGTAATAAGTGTACTTCACTATCGCGGATAAAGAAGAAGGGTGTTCTGACCAGTGTGATTCTAAAATCTACCGGCTTTTTTTATGGTTTCCAGAACTGTTGTATATTGTGAGTCGCGGTAAGGTAAATACCGAAAATACAACAATACTAGATGATAACCTTTCAAAAGAAATTTACCGATGGTGTCTTCGGTATATTAGGTGCTGCCATAATAGCCGTTGGGCTGGGTGGCTGCTCTAATTCCAACACTTCTGGCCTATCGGTAGAAAAAGATTCCCACATTGTTCTTATTGGTAATAACTTAGCCTCCCGAATGATGCACTTTGGTCACTTTGAGACCGAGATGCAATTGCGCTATCCCGAACATAGTTTGTTCATTCGTAATATGGCTGATCCGGGGAATACACCCGGGTTTCGTCCCCATTCTAGCCGAAACTCGCCTTGGGCCTTTCCTGGAGCGGAAAAGTTTCAGGACGAACTAGCCAACGATTCCGGGAGTGAAGGGCATTACCCAACCCCCGACGAATGGCTGACTAGTTTGGAAGCCGATATTATCCTAGCGTTTTTTGGGTACAATGAATCCTTTGAGGGTGAAGAAGGGCTAGAAAATTTCCGGGCTGAACTAGATGCTTTTATTGACCATACGCTCAGTCAGAACTACAACGGCGACTCATCGCAGGCGGTACAATTAGCAATTGTGTCACCCATCGCTTTTGAAAACCTGTCCGACCAGTATGATCTGCCCGACGGAACAAAGGAGAACGCGAACTTGGCTATGTATACCCAAGCCATGCAGGAAGTAGCGTCAGAAAATGGGGTACACTTTGTAGATGCTTACAACCCCACCAAAGGTTGGTTTAGTGAGGCCGAAGCTGCCCTAACGATTGACGGTTTTCAACTGACCGATGACGGCTACCGTCAGTTCGCTGACTTACTGGCCGATAAAGTATTTGGTGAGAAAGAGGCAGGGGCCGAAGAGCACCGGGCCTTAGTACACGAGGCGGTGATGGAGAAGAACTGGATGTGGCACAACGACTACAAAATACCGAACGGCGTACACGTATACGGTCGTCGTTACGAACCCTTTGGCCCCGATAATTATCCGGCTGAGATCAAGAAGCTTGGGGAGATGGCCGCTATTCGGGACGAGGCTATTTGGCAAGCTACCCAAGGGGAAGAAATGGATTTAGCCGCTGCTGATGCCCAAACGAGTCCGCTACCTCCGGTAGAATCTAATTATAAATCGGAAGAAGCTAGCGGTAGCGATGAGTACCTCTACGGACAGGATGCCTTAGATAAATTCACGATGGCCCCCGGTTATAAAATTGAGCTGTTTGCCTCTGAGCAGGAGTTTGAAGATTTGGCAAATCCGGTACAGCTATCATTTGATAATCAAGGAAGGCTTTGGGTAGCTACCATGCCGAGCTATCCGCATTACAAACCCGGCGATGGTAAACCCAATGATAAAATCATCATTCTGGAAGATACCGATGGTGACGGCAAAGCCGATAAGCAAACAACCTTTGCCGATGGCTTACACCTGCCCGTGGGCTTTGAGATTGCCCCCGAAGGAGTGTACGTTTCGCAACCACAAGACTTACTGTTGTTCAAAGATACTGACGGCGATGACCAAGCCGATGTGCGCGAAGTCTTGCTCAGCGGTTTCGACGATCATGATACCCACCACATGCACAGTGCGTATACGGGAGACCCCTCAGGAGCTATTTACATGGGTGAAGGAGTGTTCTTGCATACGAATGTAGAAACCCCCTACGGTCCGCTGCGGGCTACCAACGGTGGATTTTACCGCTACAATCCGCAACGGCGACGGTTGGAGCGCGTAGCGCAATTGCCTATCCCTAACCCTTGGGGCATTGCTTTTGATGAATGGGGGCAAGATTTTTACGCAGATACATCAGGGCCAGACGTACACTGGATGATGCCGGGTGAGGTGAATCCCCGCTACGGAGTAGCCACGGCTGAATCCCGCAACCTGATTGAAGATGCCCATCGGGTGCGGCCTACCTCGGGGCTAGAGTTTGTTTCCAGTCGTCACTTTCCCGAAGAGGTGCAGGGCGATTTGCTGATTAACAATACCATCGGGTTTTTAGGAACCAAGCAGCATAGCATGGTAGATGATGGTACCGGGTTCGAGAGTCGGCATCGGCACGATTTGGTGCAAAGCTCTGATCCTAACTTTCGCCCGGTGGATATGGAATTTGCGGCCGACGGCTCACTTTATCTGGTAGATTGGCATAATATGCTGGTGGGGCATATGCAGCATAACGCTCGTGACCCTTACCGCGACCACGTACACGGACGCATCTACCGTATCACCTATCCTGACCGTCCGCTGGTGGAATCGGCTGAAATTGCCGAAGCCAGTATGGATCAACTGCTAGAAAATCTGAAACTTCCCGAATATCGTACCCGCTACCGCACCCGCCGTGAACTGCGAGGACGCAACTCACCCGAACTGCCTTCTAAACTGAAAGGTTGGGTAGAAGGCTTAGATGAGAGCGATGCTCATTACGAACACCACTTACTAGAAGCCCTTTGGGTAAGCTGGGGACTTAATCAGGTGAATCAGGATTTACTACGCCGACTACTTAAAGCGGAAGACTATCGGGTTCGATCAGCAGCTACTCGGGTACTACGCTACACCGGGCATCAGGTAGAAGACCAAGCTGATCTACTGATGCAGATGGCGCAGGACGAGCACGGTCGGGTTCGCTTAGAAGCTATCGTAGCAGCCTCCTGGCTGGATAAAGAGCAAGGACTGCCCATTGTAGAAGTTGCGGGTGAAAAACCGATAGACGAGTGGATGCAGACTACCTACGAAACAGCACTAGCCCACCTGAACGGACGCTCTATGCAGGAAGAAAAAGACGAGTCTATTTCTACCCAACTGGCCGGAGCCGAACGAGAGCTATTTATTAAAGGTAAGGAGATTTACAATGAGGAAGGCTACTGCGGAACCTGTCATCAACCCGATGGGGGTGGATTGAGTGCTTCGCAGTTTCCTCCGTTGGCGGGAACGCAGTGGGTGTTAGGTAACGAAGAACGTTTAATTAAGCTAACCCTTCACGGACTGATGGGACCAATTGAAGTATTAGGGAAAGAGTATCCGGGACAGGTACCGATGACCCAATTTGGCGGACTACTGAATGATGAGGAACTGGCATCGGTGCTCACCTACGTGCGAAATTCGTTTGGTAATGAAGCTTCGGCTATTTCACCAGAGAAAGTGAAGGAAGTACGCGCTGCTACCGCCGATAAAACTGGATTCTATTCGCCCAAGGAATTACTAGAAGAACATCCACTTGAGAATTAGATTTACATACGCAAATCCCCCTTACCCCCTTTACGAAAGGGAGAAAATGCTAACAAGTAAGGATGATTTATATTCTTACTTGAGACTTCAATCAGAACATCCCCCTTGCTGAAGCCGACGTGGCGCGGAGGATTAACCCTTGTAAACTTCAATAATAAATATCAACTCACAATAATTGAAAATATGCCTTACCTATCATCCACCAAAAACCCAATTCTATTTTGTTTCATAATCGCCACTTTTCTCTATAGTTGCGGATCATCCTCTAGCAGTAGCGAAAGCGAAGAAGCTACCAGCCAGACTGGAGTAGCTAGCGAAGCGGAAGAGGAACAGCCAACGGTAGTCTTTGTTACCGGAGATCATGAGTATAGTAGTGAAGGTACCATGCCTAAACTAGCGGCCGAGCTAGAAAAGAACTATGGGCTAAAAACGATCGTACTCAAATCTGCTCCCGACTATAATGCTGAGGAAAATATTCCAGGATTAGAAGCTTTGCAGGAAGCTGATATGGCGGTATTCTTCTTGCGCTGGCGGCGGTTACCTTCCGATCAGGTAAAGCATATTGAAGATTATCTAAAAACTGGAAAGCCTCTGATTGGTTTCCGCACATCTACCCACGCCTTCAATTATCCCGAAGGGCACGAACTGGAAAATTGGAATGCCTTTGGTGAATTTGCCCTCAATGCGCCTCCCGGCTGGGGTGGCGACCACAACCATACCCACTACGGTCATGAGTCTACCACCGAAGTGAGTGTGATTGAAGAGGCAGGTGACCGGGAAATTCTTACCGGAGTGAATGATACGTTTGATGCTGCTTCCTGGCTTTACACTACACTTCCCGATTACCCCACCGAAGATTCAGAATGGCTACTGATGGGGAGCGCAGTCAATCCTGATAAGGAAGCTATTGACCACCCGGTAGCCTGGACGGGTACGAACTCTTTCGGTAGTAAAGTATTTACTACTACCCTAGGTCACCCGCAGGACTTTGACCGAGAACCGTTTCAGCGTTTAGTTATTAATGCCGTTCATTGGGCGCTAGATATGCCTATTCCCGAAGAGTGGGCCGGCCCCATGGAAATGAACGTGGCCTATCATGGGATAGAGAATTAATGTAAAAATAACATTTAGTTCTTAAGAAGGTATCATCTGTAATAGTCCGCTTCAAACGAGCAAGTGCTGCATAGAAGCCGTATTCCGGAGGTGCCTAAATTAGTTTATTGATGGCTTCGGTTATCGCTTCGTCGGTAGAATCACCGCTGTATCCTCCAAATACCTCTTGGATAATACGGTTTTGGTCTAAAATAAAGAATATGGGCGTAGCTTGAATATTATAGTTACTATTGACTTCTTTCTCGGACATTAAGAGTTTGTAGTCCAACCCCGTTCGTTTTCGGTAAGAAGATAAGACGTTCGTATTGCTGGTGTAACTTTCTACAGCTACCAAATCAAAGTCTTCCTCACTGTATTCTGAGGCTAGTTTATTTAGAAAGGAAATAGATGCACGACAGGGGCCACAGTTCACACTGGTAAATTGAACGAGTACAACTTTACTTTTTAACTCATTCAAGCTTATTTTTTCTTTATGCTCATCGGTCAGTAACCAATCAGGAGCCTTTTTACCCAATAGCTCGTGGGGACTGGCTACTTTTCTTTTTTTTCCGTATTGCCTGATTTCGTAACCTCCTGGAAAGTATGATGCGGCTACAATATCCTCCAACTCAACGCTATTAAAGCGAGAGTTAAACACGCTATTTACTGAAATATTATGATCCATTTCTCGCCGATACTTATAAGGTAAATTGGTAGACTTGTTAATCCATAGTTCATACCGGGATGTTGGATCTGTATAACCGTAGGGAGGTTCTGGCATATGGTATGCCTGTCCAAAAAACTCTACCTTCTGCTCTTCGTATATCGTTAATTTTACGTAGATGGAGTCTTTTAAATCGTCGAGATCGAGGGTAATACTATCTTTGGTATTTAAGATATACTCAATTATGTCTTGGGTGTAGTTATAAAATGGAACACTAACTGGTCGGAAAGGCAGTTTTCTTACATTGAAGCTGTCGATCATTATTCCCTGCTTGTCTTCGTAAACGGAAGCACGCATTTTGCCATCGTAGGCAAATCTTAATTGGGTGGTGTCGGCCGAGTCTAGCGTTACCCATTTAACCCCCAAAGTAGTATCCGCCGGATTGTCGTAAGTTTTGAAGTAGCTATAGTGAACAAAGGAGGGTACGGTGTC
Organism: Tunicatimonas pelagia; assembly: GCF_030506325.1. Lineage (NCBI taxonomy): Bacteria > Pseudomonadati > Bacteroidota > Cytophagia > Cytophagales > Catalimonadaceae > Tunicatimonas > Tunicatimonas pelagia. The sequence goes on from NZ_CP120683.1 coordinate 2,997,236, forward strand.
TCCGGGAGACCAAGCTTCACCTCGGGAGTAAAAAGTAGCTGATTTTATCTCGTCAAGATTTAAAAGAACTTCTTTCAAGTACTGATTAGGGTTGCTTGATTCAGGATTAGAACAAGAAGCTAAGAACAAGATACAGCTCAGTGAAAAGGTAAGAGGTCGGCAGTTCATAGCTCTATTTTTCTGTTTGTATTCACTCATTAAATTCAGTAAGCCTTTAGGTTATTGCAATTTCACTTCAGAATAATCCGTCGCGTAATTGAGAAGTTGTCAACGCTAATTTGTAGCAGATACGCATTAGCTGGAAAGCGGGCGGTAGGAATAGTTACTTCTTTACGTCCAGCATCAGGATAATGATACTCTACTGAATGTAGCACATTGCCATCTTGATCTCGTAGTTCAAATTCTACTGAACCCGCTTCTTCTAGCATAATTTTTACATTGATCTCGTCATCTGCTGGATTGGGCGAAACAATAAGTTGTTTGTTGAAGGTAGGAGCCTTATCGGGTATTTCCTCCTTTCTTAGGTGTAGCGTCCAGGCCATAGGAATTGACTGGATTAAGCGGCGATCTGGCAGCACAATCGAATTATAACCCGGATAGGAATACTCGACCGTTGCTACATCTTCGGGTAAAGTTACCTTATACTCGCCTCGCTCATTGGTACGGGTTAGCAAAACTTTTTTTCCGTGGCGTAGTCCGCTGATTTTAGCCCCAGCTAGTGGTTCTCCACTTCCTGTAGCAACTAGTTTACCCCGAACAGTGCGGCCTACTAAGTGCTGCTCAAAGTCATCAGTAACTATTCTAACTAGCTTAGTGTAACCCTGCTCACGATACTCTGGCGGAATACTCATCCAGCGGTCATATCCTGTAAAGGTTTGAGTAGATGTTATGTCTAAGTTTAAAGCCTCGACATCATCAAAGGAGTGAATGTCGCTGCGAATATTACCGTCAACAATAAATAACTCCTTCTCCAGATTAGTTTTTTCAAGCAAGTAGGGAGTATCCTTTTGATGATTTTCCGGCTTTATGAACCCAATATTTCCAATCTTACTATCTTTAATTTCCGCCTCAATCCTCCCCTTAGGATAGTCAGAATGAGTAAACCCAAGGAAGATTTTTTGGGTAGTCGCGGGTAACTGAATCTGATAATATCCTTCTTCGTCTGTTTCGGCAGTAGAACTATTATCTGCTTTTACCTTTACTCCAGCGATGCCTTTCTTAGTCTCAACTTCTACAATTCTCCCTTCTATAGTTTTGAAAGCGGTTGGATTCTTGGTAGTGATTAAAACGGCTCCGCCAACGGCCTCTTCACCGTAGCGTTTTTGAGCTTCAAGACTTTTTATTGTTTTAATAGATTTAATGTCTTTAGGAGATAAGTTACTAGGGAAATCTTCTTCAGGATAGATTATCCCATCAATAACGAGTATTGGTGGTTGCTCAGTCGGATCAAGTAGATGAAAGTTAGAAAGGTCAACAGAGTCGGTTTCCTCAGCACCCTCCTCTAACATAAATGCATCTTTAGTAGTCACATAAACCACCTGATCTTTCCCTTCTATCGGCAATCCCTTAAACTGATCGACCCGATTGTCTTTCACCTTTACCGTTTCTACCGAAAGTACTTGGGTTTGGTCAAATTTCAGCATTTCCTGAATACTTTTCACTTCACCATCTACTACGTACAGCGACTTAGGCATAATCTGCGGAAAGTCGCGCTGAAGTTTGAGCATCCGATTAGATGTTCCCGGTTTCATAGTTATCTGAATGGGTTCGGTTGAGTTAACTACCAGTTCTTGAGCCGCAAAACCAATCTTTTCAAACAGCAAAGTAGCCGATTTAATATCTGGTATATAGGCTTCAAACTGGCCTTGCTCGTCGGTTACAACCGTTTTACTAGAGGTAGCAACCTGTACTCCGGCTAGTGGTTTACCCGTCGCTTCTTCTACCACCTGTCCTTTCAAAGGACGAAGATTAGAAGCTCTTTTGGTGGTAATCAAAATCACTCCGTTTCTTCCTCGGTTTCCGTAAAGTGCGGTTGCAGTTCGATCTTTTAACACGTCAATAGTAAGAATATCGTCAGGGTCGAGGGAAGGTAGACGATCATTGGTATCCGATTGGTCAAAAGCATCTACGTTAGATCCGAATTGAGGAATACCATCAATTACATACAAAGGTGCTTTTGAACTATCAATTTGTACTCTAGCATCCAATACTATTTTTACCGGATCATCAGAAGTACTCGAGGAAACTTTTTCTTGTGAAGCTACCGATTGCTTTGTCCCGAATAGGCTAAGATTTATGGACTTTTCTATATTGGCGTTTACTTCAATTTCTTGAGTATCATAATCAGAATGGGCAAACTCAAAAACCGTGTTTGTAGTATGAATCGGAAGATGAATCTTGTAGTAACCTTTAGCATCAGTCACCGCGGTAGGACCGTCTGAAGCTCTTATAGTTGCGCCTTCAATGCCTTGATTAGCATAAGCATCCATCACTCGCCCTCGAATAACCCTGGTTAGCGTATCTATCTGCCCATCTTGCTGTAATGAATTAATTGCTTTCTCCAATGTATTAATTTCTTGTTGTATGGCTTTCCTATCTTTCTCCAAGGTAGTTTCATCCATTCGCTGCTTGAGGCGTTTCTGAATTTCCTGATACCTTCGGATACGGCGTTGGGGATTCTGAGCAATCAGATGGAAAAACTCCCGCCCATTGATTTCTAGCTCACTAGTAGTTTCATCAGGCCAGTGAACAATTAGCGTTCCTTC